>JAGQYU010000193.1 GCA_020435885.1 Flavobacteriaceae bacterium | reverse complement strand
TATATATATTTGCATAAGAAAGTATTTTAAACTTTAAATATCATGTCAAATCAAAATGAAAGAAACACAGCATTATTAACACATCTATCAGGGTTTTTAGGTGCTGTTTTTCCATTCGGAAGTATTATAGGACCACTTATTTTATGGTCTGCTAATAAAGATAAAGGTGAATTTTTGCAAGAAAACTCCCGTGAAGCGGTAAACTTTAATATAAGTTATACATTGTATTTAGTGATCTTAGGGATGTTTATGTTTCCATTTGCTTTCGGGTCATTTTTTAACTATTTAAAAAATATTGATGACTGGGATCATTTGGATTTCCATTTTGGTTTCGGTAGTCTTTTTGGTTTTGCCAGTGTGGCAACCATTATATCGGTAATCACTGTGCTACGATATATATTAATTATTGTAGCTGCAGTGAAAGCAAGTAGAGGTGAAACGTATAATTATCCTCTAACTATTAATTTCATAAAATAATTTTAACAACTAAACCATGATAACCATTTTAACAGCATTGATAGTTTACATTATCCATTCAGTGCTACAATTAATCAGTTAAAGAAACATAAAAATGTGTTTCAAAAACAATAAACAGTAAGGTACACATGAAAATAGAGAATACAAAAGCACAGATGCGAAAAGGGGTTTTAGAGTTTTGCATTCTCTCCATACTACAACATGGAGATGCATATACTAATGATATCCTTTCTAGCCTTAAAGATGCTAAACTTCTGGTTGTGGAGGGTACGGTGTATCCTTTGCTAACCCGTTTAAAAAATGCCGGATTATTGGCTTACAGATGGGAAGAGTCTACATCCGGGCCGCCAAGAAAATATTATGCTCTTACAGAAACAGGTATCATATTTTTGAGAGAATTAAAACAAACTTGGGCAGAACTTGTTGAAGCAGTAGATATAGTAACCAGCAAAAAACCTACAAAAAATGAATAAAACAATAAATATAAATTTAGGAGGAATCTTTTTTCATATTGATGAAACAGCATATCAAAGATTAAAAAGATACTTAGATGCTATCCGTAAATCGTTAAGTGATGATCCGCAGGGTAGAGAGGAGATCATTACAGATATTGAATCTCGCATTAGCGAATTATTGTCCGAAAGAATTAAAGATGCTCGTCAGGTAGTAAGCGATTCTGATATTGAAGAAATTATTGCTGTAATGGGACAACCGGAAGATTATATGGTTGATGAAGAATTATTCAATGAAGGAGCATCCGGTAGTAAAAGTTACAGCAAAAATACATCTTACACTAAAAAATTATTTAGAGATGGTGATGATAAGTTTTTAGGAGGGGTTTCTTCCGGAATAGGGCATTACATAGGGATAGATGCCATCTGGATACGTTTACTGTGGCTGGTATTGGCCTTTGGCTATGGAGTAGGATTTGTAGTTTATTTTATATTATGGATACTACTTCCGGAAGCTAAAACCACTGCCGAAAAGTTGCAGATGGAAGGCGAACCCGTTAATATTACTAACATAGAAAGAAAGATACGTGAAGAGTTTGAAGAAGCCTCAGAAAGAGTAAAAGGAGCCGCCACTGATGTTAAAGACGCTGTTAAAGAAGGCTATAATAACGTTTCTGATTCTTTAAAAAAAAAGGACATAAAAAGAACGGGAACTAAGGCAAAGTCTGGTATTCAGGAGGTTATTGAAGTTATAGGTAATATTATTGGAGTGTTCTTTAAAATAATAGGCAAGTTTATTGGGGTAATCCTTATTTTAACTTCAGTAGCTGCTTTAGTGGGCTTAGTACTCTTTTTGTTCACAACAGGAACAGTAGACTTTTTAGGTTTTGACTATCTTTTTGATGAAGGTTTTCAGGTAATGAATCCAACAGGATTTCCTTTGTGGTTAGTATCATTAATAGTTTTAGTAGTCGTTGGAATTCCATTTTTGATGCTATTCTTTTTAGGGACGTTCATTCTATCTAGTAGATCAAAACCATTAGGCAGAACAACCAAATTTGTATTACTTGGATTGTGGATTATTGCATTGCTCTCAGGAATTTTTATTACACTAAAAACAGTCGGAGAATATACTCATAGCGGTTCTGTAACCGATAAGAAAGAAATAACGTCTGTAATGAATGATACGCTTTCAATAAAAATGGTAGTAAATGATAAAATAAATAGTGAAGATTTTAGATGGGGTACTTACTACAAAAAGTTTTTAGATGATGATAATACTGTAAAATATTATTCAAATAATATCAACTTCTATATTAAAAAATCCGATAGTATAGAAACAATAGTTAAAGTAGTTAAAAAGGCTAATGGTAGAACTCGATTAGTAGCTAAAGACAATGCAGGAGATATATTGTACAGCTACGATCAATTAGGAAATGATTTATTGTTAGATGCTAATTTTTATATTGAGAACCAGTTATTTAGGACGCAAGATGTGGATATTACACTATATATCCCAATTGGACAACATATTTATTTAGATGAAAGCACCAGAAGGTATCTTAGATATATGAAAACTGTTGAAGATATGTATAATAGAGATAAAATTGACCATTACTATATAATGACTGATGACGGATTAGATTGTTTGGACTGCCCTGAAGTGATAGAGGAAAAAGAAGAAGTTATTGAAGAGAAAGATGGTGTTAAACTAAATATTGATGAAGATGGAGTAGAATTAAAAATAAATGATGATGGTGAGCAGGCAGAAGTTAAAATTGATGAAAACGGTGTAAAAATAAAATAACTCAAAAAAATTAAAGAAATGAAAACAACAGGAAAGATTTTAGTGGCAATAATGGTGCTTTTCACATTCAGCTCGTGTATGCTGAATGGCATAAAAGGCAACGGAAATGTGGTGACTGATACGCGTTCGGTATCAGAAGATTTTGATGCTATACATGCAAGCAGAGGTATTGATGTGTATGTAACCATGAGCAATGATGTTTCTATAGCCGTTAAAGCAGATGAAAACCTTCAGGATATTATTATTACTGAAGTCAGAGATGAGGTATTACATGTGTATTTAGATAAAAATGTATGGAATTCCAGCTCTAAAAAGGTTTACATTACCATTCCACATATTAAAGAAATAAGCACTACCAGTGGTGCCAGTGTAATTTCTGAAGGAAAAATTATGGCCGATGAACTCAAACTGAGTGCTACCAGTGGCAGTGATATAAAACTAGATGTTGAAGCTGAAGATATTAACTGTAGTACAACTAGTGGAGCCGACATCAAGCTAAGAGGAAAAGCTACCAATTTAATTGTAGATTCAACCAGTGGTAGTGATGTAAAAGCAGAAGATCTAATTGCAGAAGTTTGTGATGTATCTGTAACCAGTGGTGCTGATGTTGATGTGCATGTAACAGGTACTTTATCTGCTAAAGCCACCAGTGGCGGCGATATAAGATATATAGGAAATCCTAAAAATATTTCAAAAAGTGAAAGTTCTTCTGGAAACATTCACAATTAGGAAAATATAAAAATTTGAGTTGTTTTCCATTTTTTTGTTAAGGTAGACTGTCTATTT
Organism: Flavobacteriaceae bacterium; assembly: GCA_020435885.1. GTDB lineage: Bacteria > Bacteroidota > Bacteroidia > Flavobacteriales > Flavobacteriaceae > Aureibaculum. Next base: position 3,660 of record JAGQYU010000193.1, on the reverse strand, counting down.
TGTAGGCAGTCTTTTTTATTTTGTATTTTTGAGTACCAAAAATTGCATTATGAGATCATTTATATTGATTTTTATCTTTTTGATATTTCTTAAACTTCCTGCTCAGGAATTCAATATCAGCATCAATAAACTAACAGAAGAAACGCAAAAATTATCAGAATCACCTGATAATTTGAAATTAGTTTGGTGGATACCCGTTGAGTTTTGGCAGGCCGTTTTTGCTCAGGATCAAACTATGCCTCAGGCACAAGCCGATGAAATTATACAGGTATTAGGGCAATATACCATATTAGCTACGCTAGATGGTAAAATTGGTGCTTTTGGCGATATTACTTACGAAACAAAAGATAATATCTTTAAAACCTTAGAAATAATTGATACCAATAATAAGACCTATAAACCCTTAGAAGATTCTGAAATTGATAATAGAACGCAAGAAATATTATCTTTTATGAAACCTGTTTTAGGAAATACTTTGGGTAATATGGGAGAGAATATGCATTTCTTTTTGTTTAAGGATCAGTATAATCCTTCAGAAAGGATTATCAACCCTAAAAATAAAGATAATTTTACTGTTAAACTTGGCGATGAAGAGTTTAGATGGACATTGCCGTTGGCATCATTGATAAAACCTAAAAAATGCCCTGTTGATGATGAATTGATGAATGGTACTTGGAATTATTGCCCACATCATGGAGCTAAATTGAAAGAACAATAAAAAAACCGCTTTTAAGCGGTTTTTTTTATTCTCTATAAAGTTTTTATTCTAACGAAGCTAAATACCTTTCTGCATCTAAAGCAGCCATACAACCACTGCCGGCAGCGGTTACAGCTTGCCTGTATTCCTTATCTTGTACATCCCCAGCTGCAAAAACTCCCGGTAAATTGGTTTTAGAAGATTTACCTTTGGTTACTAAATAACCGGTTTCATCCATATCTAAAATTCCTTTAAATAGCTCGGTATTTGGTTTATGACCAATAGCTATAAAAACTCCGGTTACGTCAACAACATGTTTTTCTCCGGTTACATTGTTTACAACTCTTACACCTTCAACTACTTTTTCTCCTAATACTTCATCAATTTCAGTATTGAAAAGCACCTCAAGGTTTGGAGTGTTTTTAACTCTGTTTTGCATTACTTTCGAGGCCCTCATTTCATCTCTTCTCACCAACATAGTTACCTTTTTACAAAGTTTGGCTAAATAGGTAGCTTCCTCAGCGGCAGTATCTCCGGCACCTACTACGATAACATCCTGCCCTCTGTAGAAAAATCCATCACAAGTAGCACATGCTGAAACTCCACCTCCTTTTAGGCGTTGTTCACTTTCCAATCCTAAATATTTTGCTGAGGCACCTGTTGAGATAATAACAGTTTCGGCTTCAATTACTTTTGAGCCGTCAATGGTTACTTTGTGTGTGCCACCAACTTTATCATTAAATTCAACAGCAGTGGCAATGCCAAATCGTACATCAGTTTCAAAACGTTCGGCTTGTTTTTTAAAATCTTCCATCATTTGAGGGCCATCAACCCCTTCAGGGTAACCCGGATAGTTTTCAACTTCTGTTGTTGTAGTCAATTGGCCTCCCGGCTCAATTCCTGTATACATTACAGGTTTTAGATCAGCTCTGGCAGCGTAGATGGCTGCTGTATATCCGGCTGGTCCGGAACCTATGATTAAGCATTTTATTTTTTCGATTGTATCAGACATTTTATTATAAATTTTGTGAGCGCAAATTTACCGCTTTTAAAATCTTTAAAAAGGCTATTGTTTATAATTTTTTATAATATACAAATAACAAACTTTTATGGACTATTTAAGTTTTCTTTAAGAGAAATATTGCTTTTTTCATTTACTTTTGCACTAAGGCATAGAAATTGATATAACCCTTTATATTTATTAACAAAAAAACAATTTTATGAAAAGATTATTTTTTTCTATTACCACTATGTTGGTAATTACTTTTACAGCTTCAGCACAAGAAATTTCAGACCATGCAATTGGTATTAGAACCGGGGATAATGATGGTTTTAGCACCGAAATATCTTACCAAAAAGCATTGGCAGATATTAACAGACTAGAAGTTGATTTAGGTTTTAGAAGTAATAAAAATTTTGAAGCTTGGAAGTTGTCCGGAATTTACCAATGGGTTTGGAATATTGATGGCGGTTTTAACTGGTATGCAGGTTTTGGAGCAGGAATTGGAACTTGGGATAACAAAGCTATTGAAGATTATGATGATGACGGACTATTTATCAATGCTGATGGAAATATAGGCGTGGAATATAATTTTGATATTCCTTTATTAATTTCATTAGACTTTAGACCGGAGTTTGGAATTGTTAACGATTTTGGCGATAATGATCTGGGGCTGGATATAGCACTGGGTATAAGATATCAGTTTTAATTAGAGAGAGGGGTTTTAACCCCTCTTTTTTTATTATATAATCTTCTCAATTGTAAAAGCACTAAGTTTTCTTTGCTTTATCATTATCAATTAAGTTCTAATATATTCTCTAAAAGTCGTATTTTGGAACCTTATTTTAATAAGGTTTAATTTGTTTCGACTTTACTTAAAAATAACACTTTTTTTACTGGTTGCAAATGTATATGCTCAGTTAAAACTCCCTCCGGTAGTAAACTTTAATGTAGAAGATTATAAAGGGGGAAATCAAAATTGGGGAGTAGATACATCTGGACAAATCATTTTTGTTGCCAATAACGAAGGACTGTTAGAGTTTGATGGTGTAAATTGGTACTTGAACAGACTTCCAAATAGAACCATCGTAAGGTCGGTAAAAGTTGTTGATAATAAAATATACACAGGTTCTTACGAAGAGTTTGGTTTTTGGGAGAGAACCAAAGACGGTAGCTTAGAATATACAAGTCTTAGTAAAGAGCTAGATCAAGAAGATATCGCTTCACAATCCATTTGGGATATTTATGAATTCAATAATAAAATTGTTTTTAAATCTTTCGGTATTTTATATGTCTATGATTTTAAAGATGTAAAAGTTGTAAAACCCTATGGAATTTTATTAGCAGCAAATGTTATTGATAATAGGTTTTTTGTTCATGGAAAGGATAAAGGATTATTAGAATTAGTGAATGATGAGCTAGTTCTCGTTCCCGGAACAGAAAAACTTGGTGATGAAAAAGTAGAAGCTATAATACCTTATAATGGTAAATTACTACTTGGAACTTCCTTAAATGGATGTTATACCTATATCAATGGTATTTTAGAAAAGTGGAATAATGTATTAGACTCTCAACTAAAAGAGAATCAGCTAAATACATTATCGTATTCTAATGGAAATATATATTTCGGAACTATAAAGAACGGAGTTTATCAATACGATGTAAAAAATGATTCTTACATCAATTTGAATGTTAAAAACGGACTCCAAAACAATACTGTTTTAGCTTCTTTAATTGATAATAAAGGCAATTTATGGCTAGCATTAGATAATGGTATTTCGGCAGTTCCTCTTGAACATTATTCATATTATTTAAACCCTTACAAGGCAGATATTGGTGCGGTGTACGACATCGCTGATTTGAATGGAGAAATTTTTGTAGCAAGCAATACAGGTATTTATAAAATGCTTGATAAAGGAGTTGAATTCATTGAAGGCAGTCAAGGCCATACATGGTCACTTAC
>JAGQYU010000192.1:5460-6843 GCA_020435885.1 Flavobacteriaceae bacterium | reverse complement strand
TTCTTTTGAAGTGAAACTGTTTTTATCAGTTGATAAGCTATTTTTAAAAGATATATTCTCAATAATTTTTATTATATGCTCTATAATAACCTTATCTACATTTAAAGTAAGTAAGAATTCAGTTGCCTTTTTAGGTCCAATAGTTTCATCACCATTGTGGAATTTAGCATCGGCGATATCATGTAAAAGAGCGCCTAAGGCAACAATAAAATCATCTACTTTTTCGCCTTTAGCAATTAATTGAGCATTATGAAGTACCCGTTCTATATGAAACCAATCATGCCCGCCTTCTGCGTCAGCCAAGGTCTTTTTTACAAACTCAGTAGTTTTTTCAATAATTTCGGCTTCTTTCATAGGATTGTAAAAATAAAAAATCCTCTTAGAGCAAGAGGATTTTTATTTAAAATTCATTTGTTTTTTTAGCAATATTCCTGAAAAGCATCTGCTAAATTTTCAGCTATCATCTCAGCTGAACGACCTTCAATATGATGGCGTTCCAGCATGTGTACTAACTCTCCATCCTTAAACAATGCAACTGAAGGCGATGAAGGTGGAAAAGGTACCATATGCTCTCTGGCTCTGGTAGTAGATTCCACATCTACACCTGCAAAAACAGTTGTTAAATGATCAGGTTTTTTACTTCCTTGTAAGGATAAAATAGTCCCTGGTCTGGCAGTTCCAGCAGCGCATCCGCAAACGGAATTAACCATAACCAACGTAGTTCCTTTTTGATTTAAAATGGTATCGACTTCATCAGCAGTGTGTAACTCTTGGAAGCCGGCGTCGACTAATTGTTGACGCATAGGTTTTACAATCTCTTCTGGGTACATAGTATGTTAATTAGTATAAATGAGGTAACAAAGATACTAATACTATATGTATCTTTGAAAGATGTTATTAAAAGAATAAGAAGATGAGTTTTTCTAAATGGATTGGTGGCGCATTAGGATGGACTTTCGGCGGGCCCATTGGGGCTTTGCTAGGCTTTGTTTTTGGTAGTTTTATAGATGGTTTTTCCGAAGAAGATTTAAAAGAATATGCAAAAACTTCTAAAGGTAAGAATACCGAAGCAGGTGATTTTGAAATAAGTCTTTTGGTACTAGCAGCAGTTGTGATAAAAGCTGATGGTAAGGTTAATCAAAAAGAGCTGGATTTTGTGCGTAGCAGTTTTTTGAGCATGTATGGAAAGGAAAAGGCTAACAGTGCTTTTAAAATTTTTAACGGTATTGTTAAGAAAAATAATGTATCTACAAGGCAGGTTTGTATGCAAATACGCCAACATATGCGCCATGAATCCAGATTGCAATTATTACACTTTTTATTTAGCATAGCAAATTCTGATGGTAGTATAAGTCCGGCTGAATTGCAGACCATTCATACAAT
>JAGQYU010000192.1:0-5241 GCA_020435885.1 Flavobacteriaceae bacterium | reverse complement strand
GCTGAAGAAAAGTTTAGGCAGATACAAAAAGCCTATGAGCAGATACAGAAAGAGCGGGGGATTTAGTTCCAGTTTATCAGTAAACAGTTAGCAGTTTCGCTGTCATTCTGGACGAAGAGAAGAATATCAGAAAATCATAAATAAACCTCCAACGGCTGTGGTCCGGCCAGTACTGTTTTTGCAACATAATTACTACCATTATCATCCGCTTCAAAGTGCCATTTTACCATTTGTATTTGCAGATTTTCAATTTCAAGGCCTATAATTGAGTTTGGGTGTACGCAACTACCATCATTAAAATAAGGCAACAATCCGGGGTCAGGGAAACGTGGCCTGTGCGTATGCCCTGCAATAACCATTTGATTGTTATTGTTTAGCATCCACTTTTTCAACTTTTTCTCTACCCTAATAAGATTTTTGTAATTCTTGGCTGGGCTGGTAGGATCTTTAAAATTGAACCATTTTTGCATGGGCATCCAAAAATAACGGACAAAAAAACGGCTGACTTTCCATAGTCTGTAATTAAACCAGTCAGCTTGGTGGCCATGTATCAGTAATATTTTTTTATCGGTTCCTTCAATGTTCAGCATAATGCTTTCATGGTATTCCAGATCGAATAACTTCTCTTTCTGTACAATATTCCTTGGCGGAAAAATTTTGTACATAATCTTTTCTACGGTCAGCGGATCGCTAAAGATCATATCATGGTTGCCCCAAAGCATATACATCCTATCCTCATCATAGAACAGTTTTAACATTTCAAAAATGTCTTTATAAGCTTTGTAAATGGGCTCAAATGTGTAGTTTTCCCAAAGCTCTACACCGTCGCCTAACTCAATGTATGTAAATCCTTTTTCATAATATCCTTGCATGGCAAACGTATAAAGCTCTATGTTGTGCGCAAAATCATCCGCATAGCTGTTATCGCCTTTGTGCAGATCGCTAAACATGATGATCTTTGTGTCTTTATTGATGGTTAGATGCTTGGCATCTCGGCAAGCCTTATCTAAAATACTGGTTATCATTTATTTTTTCAAAAAGGATTGATTAAGGGTTTGTTTATCCGTTATAACTTTAATATAATATAACCCGGGTGTAAGTTCCGAAACAGTTATATAATCTGATTGGTCTTTTTTAATTAATTGCCCAAGGGAGTTATAAATAAGCACATTTTTTATATTTTCTGTCGGTGGTTTGTTGATATTCAGATCATTACTGGTAGGGTTTGGATACACCGAAAGTTCTATTTCAGAAAACTGATTATCAATATTTAACGTTGCATTATTATTCTTTGAAATAATGTGAAAATCCGGATCAATTTGAATATCAGCAACCGTAAAAGAAATATCTTCTGTAAACTCTTCTCCATTAAAAGTATTATCTAAAATTACATCCAACATTTCGTTGTTAGTACCTATAATTCTAACAGGTAGAGGAGCTTCAAAAAAACTAACAGAACTGTGACTTTGTGTTTGAGTAATAGTAATTTTAACTTGATTAGTAGAAGGCTGATACCAACTAAGGTTGTAACTCGGATATCCTTGATTGTATATCCAGTCATTGAAAAATTCAGTCAAATCTGAACCGCTAACAGCTTCCATATGATTGATAAGATCAGGAGTTTTTGCATAACCAAATGCCAAATTAGGGTCTGCTAAATAATTTTGCAACCCTGAAAAGAATTGGGCGTCACCTAATTTTTTTCGTAGCATGTGGAGTACCATACTGCCTTTTCTGTACGATAATCTTCCATTGAAAATTCTACCAACATTAGTAGTATCTAAATCACTTAAATATACTGCACCGTCCACTTCAGAAGTGATGTTATTTACATACGATTGACGATATGCTTTAAATGTATTTTCTCCATCTAAATTTTCAATAGCTAAAAGATTTAAATATGTTGCAAAACCTTCGTTAAGCCAAATGTCTTTCCAACTGCCACAGGTAATTTTATCGCCAAACCACTGATGCGCTAATTCATGTGCAATGAGATCTCGGCTAAACCCTCCCATAAATGAAACCGTAGTATGTTCCATGCCGCCACCCCAGCCAAACTGTGCATGGCCATATTTTTCTTCAGCATAAGGATATTCTTCAAAAAGAGTGCTGAAAATATTCATAATATTTACAGTTATTCCTGTACTGTTTTGTGCCGTGGTTAAATTTTCAGGATACACATAATTTACGATTTCAAAAGGGTTTCCATTATTGGCTACAGTATGTGAATACACTTCGTAATTGGTAACCGCTATAGCAATCAGATAAGCTGGTATTGGGTATTGATGCTTAAAGTGTGTTGTTTTAAAACCTCCATTAGTAGTCTGACTTTGTTCTAAACCGTTGGAAACAGCCACATATTGTTGAGGTGCGGTAATGTACACATCAATTTCATTAATTTTATCGGTTAGGTCTTGTTTACAAGGCCACCACGCCATAGCACCATAGGGTTCGGAAAGTGTCCAAATTATAGGGCTGTCGTTGTGTGTGGTTTGCTCAAAAGAACCAAACCCTGAACTTACCGGATTACCACTATATGTAATTGCAACAGTAGTGGATTGCCCTTGTAATAAAGTTCCTGATAAAGTAATTACCAGCTCATCTGAATTATTTTGAGTAAAACCCAACGGAGTGCTGTTCTGAGTTACACTAGAAACGGTCATAGCATCATCAAGGTCAAAAACAACATTACTCATATCTTCTTTGGCAGTGAAAGTTGTAGTTACAGTACCACTTATAAATGCAACGGACGGATCAATATTCCAATCAAATCTGTGATAGGTAATATCATAATTAGCCGTATGTTGATTTGCTTTAAAAAGAAGTTTTTTCGATGCCGATTTGGCTTCAGCTTCAATAATTTTATCAAACGAATGGTTGTCCGTTTGTGAAAAACAGATACCCGTAAAGAACAAAAGAAGGTAGAATATGTTTTTCATTCGTTTCATTATGAGTATTTTTGATGCCTAAAAATACCAATTTTAACGTAATAATTGGTAATTCAAAAGAATATCAATGTTTGAGGATAAGAACGAACAAAGAACACCGCTTTCAGAATTGGGAGAATTTGGATTGATACAACATTTAACTAGTATGGTTGAACTGCAACACACATCATCCATAAAAGGTATTGGCGATGATGCCGCCGTATTGGAATTTGACAAAAAACAAATACTGTTAACTACTGATATGTTAGTGGAAGGTGTCCATTTTGATCTGTCCTACGTTCCGTTAAAACATTTAGGCTATAAGTCGGTTATGGTTAATTTGTCCGATGTGTATGCTATGAACGGCAATGCTACACAAATTACGGTTTCCATAGCAGTTTCCAATCGTTTTCCGTTGGAAGCATTAGAAGAGCTGTATGAAGGAATTCACTTAGCTTGTAAAAAATACAATGTTGATTTAATAGGTGGTGATACTACTTCGTCCACTAAAGGGTTAATTATCAGTATTACTGCCATTGGCGAAGCTGACAAAGAGAACGTTGTTTACAGAAACGGAGCAAAACCCAATGATCTGTTGGTGGTTACCGGAGATGTTGGAGCTTCGTATTTAGGGTTGCAAGTACTTGAACGTGAGAAGGAGGTATTTAAAGTAAATCCAAACTCACAACCTGATTTGAACAATTACACTTACTTGATTGAGAGACAATTAAAACCGGAAGCCAGAAAAGATATTCCACAATTGTTAAAAGCACTTGAGGTTAAACCAACCTCTATGATTGATATTAGTGACGGCTTGTCTTCAGAGATCATCCACATCTGTACACAGAGTAAAGTAGGTTGTAATTTGTTTGAAGATAAGATTCCGTTAGATCCTCAAGTCATTTCAACTTGCGAAGAGTTTAATTTAGATAGTACCACCATAGCTTTAAGTGGAGGTGAAGACTATGAACTGCTTTTTACCATTGCTTTGGATGATTTTGATAAGATAAAAGGCAATCCAAATGTAACTGTTATTGGTCATATTACTGAAGAAAGAGATGGTAAACATTTAATTACCAGAGTAGGTCAAAAAGTTGAACTAACAGCTCAGGGCTGGAATGCACTTTCGAATAAGTAGCTTTTAAAAATTTAACATTTCTGCCTACATTAAGAGACACTTTTAACTTGTTTACACCTTAATTTTGTAATAAATAATGATGAAAAGTGGATCTTAATTTTCATACTATAATATTTCTATTTTTTTCCTTTTTAGGTTTTTTGCTTTCTATTTTCTTCTTTTTGAGAAAATCGGATAGTAGTTTTAATAATAGAATATTAGCAATATATACACTTCTTTTCTCTTTTGAAATGTTCCATGGGTGTTTAAAATGGTTTGGAGCTTTTTCGTCAAGATATTTTGTACACTTTGCAGAAACAAATGCTTTGACTTGGTTAAGTTTTGGGCCATTGGTTTTTTTATATGTAAGAAAAGCAATAACCAATCATAAGCTCAAAGTAGTTGATATATTACTTTTTACACCCACTTTTTTAGTTTTTTTATTGTATTTACCATTTTATTTTAAGAACACGAATGTAAAGATTGACATAATTGCTAATCATCGAGTTTATGATGTTGTTTTATTACCTTCTTATGGAATATGGTTGATTATATTGATAATGACCCTATTTGGTATTCTCACAATTTTGAAATATAAGGATTTTAACAAATTAGGCTTTAACCAAGCGCTTTGGTTAAAGTGGTTTGTAGGCTCCTATTTAGGTTTTGTCTTTTTCTTTTTCCTATATGTATTTTTAGTTCGCTTTGATTTGATGAGCTATAAATATGATTATTTTATTGATGGAATAATCCTTTTATTTATTGGTTCTTTAGCTTACTTTGGTTTTGTTCAGCCAGATATTTTTGAAGGTAAAAAACAATTAAAAGAGGTTATACCTTTTACTAAATATCGAAAAAGTGGTTTATCAAAAAATGTATCACTTGATTTAAAGAATAAGCTTGAAGGTATTCTTGAAAAAGAGAAAATATATTTAAATAATGAATTGCGGTTAAATGATGTAGCGGAGTTGTTAAATATATCTAGAAATCAAGCATCACAAATCATAAATCAACATTATAATTTATCATTTTTTGACTTTATTAATAAATTAAGAGTTGAAGAGTCTTTAAAAATGTTATTAAATAATGAAGATGATAATTTAAATATTACTCAGATTGCATATAGTGTTGGTTTTAACAACAGATCTTCATTTTATAAAGCTTTTAAAAAATTCACTAACGAATCTCCCTCATCCG
>JAGQYU010000191.1 GCA_020435885.1 Flavobacteriaceae bacterium | reverse complement strand
AGACTTTCAAAAGAATCGTTTTTAAAAAACTTTTTAAAATAATCTATATATTTTTCACTATCCATTATGCCGGGTTTTCCATAAGCATACAATGATAGTTTTAAGATAGGAGTCTCTTTAAAGAAGTTCAGCATCTCTTCCGGAGTGTAGCCATTTGCATATAAAGCACTTACCAAAGCTCCGGCGCTAGTGCCAGAAACCTGTGTAGGGATAATATTGTTTTCAAGCAATACTTGTATGAATCCGATGTGGGCAATAGCACGCACACCACCACCCGAAAGTACCATTCCAATTTTTTCGGCCATAAACAAATTTTTGAGAGCTTTTCAAAATTACAAATTATAAATATGCTTGTAAAATTACCTATATGAATTTAGCTTTAAAGTTTTGGTAATAAAGCGTAAATTTGCAGCTTCAAAAGAAGAAGCGATGAAATACCATTTCAATGAGATTGAAGCCAAATGGCAAAAATATTGGAAAGATAATAAAACATTTTATGCTCAAAACCCTCCCCTTTCGGGGGAGTTGGAGGGGGCTCCAAAATATTATGTGTTGGATATGTTTCCGTATCCTTCTGGGGCGGGTTTGCATGTAGGGCATCCGCTGGGGTATATCGCTTCAGATATTTATGCTCGTTACAAACGTCATAAAGGGTTTAATGTGTTGCATCCGCAAGGGTATGATTCCTTTGGGTTACCGGCAGAACAATATGCCATTCAAACGGGGCAACATCCTGCTATCACTACAGAAGAAAATATAAAAACCTACCGCCGACAGTTAGACAAGATTGGTTTTTCTTTCGATTGGAGCCGAGAGGTACGTACTTCAGACCCTAAGTATTATAAATGGACGCAGTGGATATTTATTCAACTGTTTAATTCATATTACTGTAAAGATGCTGATAAGGCACTTCCTATTGCTGAGTTAGAAGAAGTTTTTACTAGTGAAGGAAATACAACTATTAATGCTGTTTGCGATGAAGATACACCTGCTTTTTCTGCTGAAAAGTGGAATGCTTTTACTGATGATGAAAAGCAGCAGATATTATTAAAATACCGCTTAACGTATTTATCTGAAACTGAGGTGAATTGGTGCCCTGCGTTGGGTACTGTATTGGCTAATGATGAGATAGTAAATGGCGTTTCAGAACGAGGTGGGCATCCGGTGGTGCGCAAAAAAATGAAACAGTGGAGCATGCGTATCACAGCATATGCACAACGTTTATTGGAAGGGTTGAACAAAATTGATTGGCCGCAACCTTTAAAAGATGCTCAAACCAACTGGATTGGGCGTTCAGAAGGGGCAATGATGGAATTCACTGTCATTGCGAGCGAAGCGAAGCAATCTGATGAATATAAAATCAGTGTCTTCACCACTCGCCCTGATACCATTTTTGGAGTAAGTTTTATGACCTTGGCACCTGAGCATGAATTAGTAAAAAAAATAACTACTGAAGAACAACGCTCCGAAGTTGAGGCTTATATTGATGCTACTGCAAAACGTAGTGAATTAGATAGAATGGCGGATGTAAAGACCATTTCAGGGGTGTTTACAGGGGCGTATGCTATCAATCCGTTTAACGGTGCAAAAGTACCTATTTGGATTGGTGATTATGTGTTGGCAAGTTATGGAACAGGTGCAGTTATGGCGGTGCCTTGCGGCGATCAACGGGACTATGATTTTGCAAAACATTTTAACTTACCTATACCAAATATTTTTGAAGGGGTTGATATTTCTGAAGAAGCCTTTACCGATAAAGAAAATACGGTAATTGCCAACAGTGATTTTTTAAACGGATTGCCCTATAAAAAAGCTTTTGCCCGTATTATTGAAGAGGCTGAAAAACTGGGTGTGGGCTATAAAAAGGTGAATTACCGTATCCGTGATGCGGTATTTAGTCGCCAACGGTATTGGGGTGAGCCTTTCCCTGTATATTACAAAAATGGCTTGCCGCAAATGATCGATGAAAAACACTTACCGTTGTTGTTGCCGGAAGTGGATAACTATTTACCTACCGAAGATGGCAAACCGCCTTTGGGCAATGCTACCGTTTGGGCATGGGATACGAAAAATAACAAAGTAGTTTCCAATGAACTTGTCACCCTGAGCGCAGTCGGAGGGTCTCAAGAGGATAACGGCATTTACCCTTTAGAACTGAATACTATGCCGGGTTGGGCAGGCAGCTCGCAGTATTTTAACCGTTATATGGATCCGCAAAACGATGAGGCTATCTTCTCACAGGAAGCTATTAACTATTGGAAAGATGTGGACTTGTATATTGGTGGTAGTGAGCATGCTACTGGGCATTTGTTGTACAGCCGTTTTTGGCAAAAGTTTATGTTTGACAAAGGCTTAGTACCAACCGATGAATATGCCAAAAAGCTCATTAACCAGGGAATGATAACTGGTACTAGTGCTTTTATGTTCCGTTTAAGTTTAGAAGATTTTTCAGACTCTATTGCAAATAAAATAGATAGTAGAAAATACAATGCCGATGAGCTAGGAACAATAAAAGGGTTTATTGAGGCATATGATAATAATTTATTTGTTTCTAAAGATTTACTGAAAACGGACTTATACTATGATGCAGATTCTTTTAAAGGACAAGGGTTTATATTTTCAAAGTTTCCTTTAATGGAAAAAGCTTTGATAAAAAGATTTACTTATTTGGAAAATATTATCGATGGAATTTTATTTAAAGTTAATAGGATTCATGCTGATGTTCGATTTGTAAATTCCTCAGATGAATTGGATATAATCGGTATTGGTGAGGAAAGACCTGAATTGAGGAATGCTGAATTTATTTCAAAAGATAATAAATTCATTGTAGATCGTGAGATTGAAAAAATGTCCAAATCCAAATACAATGTAGTAAACCCGGATGCTATTTGTGAGCAGTACGGGGCAGACAGTTTACGTTTGTATGAAATGTTCTTAGG
>JAGQYU010000190.1 GCA_020435885.1 Flavobacteriaceae bacterium | reverse complement strand
TATATAAATCAGATAGTTCAGCAATATAACAGTAATATCAGAACAGAACTCTTACAACAGGATGATCTTAAGAAAACACCCAATAGAATAGAAACCATCCCTTCGTTTTGGTATAATGAAACACTGAATTATAAAACATTTATGGTGCCTGGAATTTTAGTATTGTTGGTAACCATGATAGGTTTGTTCTTATCAGGAATGAATATTGTACGAGAAAAAGAAATAGGCACGTTAGAGCAGATAAACGTAACACCAATTAGAAAAAAGGAATTTATCATAGGTAAATTATTTCCTTTCTGGGTACTGGGCTTAACTTTACTAACAATTGGTTTGCTGATTGCAAAAGGTATTTTTAATGTTCCTATGGTTGGTAGTTTGGTGCTGTTGTATGTATATACTTCTGTTTATATTTTGGTTGTACTGGGCATAGGATTATTTATTTCTAATTTTACTGAAACCCAACAACAAGCTATGTTTATTGCATGGTTTTTTACGGTTATTTTTATTTTAATGAGTGGTTTATTTACACCCATAGAAAGTATGCCCAAATGGGCGCAATACATTACTGAATTCAATCCCATAAAATATTTTGTTCAGGTGGTTAGAATGGTATTACTTAAAGGTTCTGGGTTTAACGATATTTTGCCTCAATTCTTAAAAACGCTTACCTATGCCATACTTATGAATGGATTAGCAGTTTGGAGTTATAGAAAAACAACTTAGAACAGCTCGCCTTAGAATAATGACTTTTGTCATTTTTTTAATCTGGCTAATTTCTCAATTTTATAATGGTCTTAAAATTATTGTATAATGAACAGAAAAGAGCCTGTATCCAATATCATGACAAAAGATGTCATTACACTTCATCTAAATGATAGTCTATTTGAAGCGGAAAGGCTTTTTAAAAAATATCATATTAGGCATATTCCTGTGGTTAAAAAAAGAAAGATTGTAGGAATGTTAAGCCTTACTGACCTCCAACGGCTAAGTTTTGTTGATTCTTATGACGATTCCGGTCAAGTAGATGGTGCTATTTACGAATTACTTACCGTTGGGCAAATAATGGCAGCCAATCCTGAAAGGGTTTCTTCCTCTACTATTATTAAAGATGTTGCAGCTTTATTAGCAAAAAAAGAATTCCATGCTTTGCCTGTTGTAGATGATGAAAAATTGGTAGGAATTGTAACAACGACTGATCTGTTAAAGTATCTAGTAGACCAATACTAAAAGCTCAGATTGTAGCCAAAAACCTTAATTTTTAGTAAAATAAGTCGTATTATAGCAATAAATTCTAAAGGAAAGAGTTTATTTAAGAGCTTTTTTAAAAGAATTTTTAAAAATTGCTATAAAGATCAATCCGTTTTGATAGAGTTTTTGAGTTTAATAATAGGGTCTGTTGCGTTGACCAGGTTTGTTATGTTTCCGGAAACCATGGATGAGGAGTCGCGTGCAATAATCAGTGAACATATTTCTTTCTACAATTATCTATCAGACACAGACAAACGCTATTTTGAACATCGGGTTTTAAAATTTATTGACAATCATAATTTTATCGGAAGGGAAAAAGTAGAGATTACCTTAAAAATGAAACTTCTGATTGCTGCAACAGCTATTATGCTGACTTTTGGAATGCGCAGGTATCTATTTCCTCAGTTCAAAAACATTGTTATCTATCCTAAAAATTACTTTTCTACCGTTACCAAAATGGAACATAAAGGCGAAACAAACCCTAAGTATGGAACCATTGTTTTTTCTTGGGATAACTTTTTGGAAGGTATCCGCATAGAAGATAATAATCTAAATTTAGGTTTGCATGAATTGACGCATGCACTTCACTTTACATTTTTAAGGCATAAAAGTTTTACAGCCGTAGTGTTTTTAGATCATTTTAAAACATTATTGGAAAAACTGAAAGATAGGCAGTTACAACGGAAAATTATAAACTCTGGTTATTTAAGACATTATGCTTTCAAAAATCAATATGAGTTCTTATCGGTATTGGTTGAGCACTTTTTTGAAACTCCGAAAGAGTTTAATCAAAAACTTCCTGAAATTTATGAAATGGTAAAATTGATGCTCAATTTAGATACATTGAAAATCACTTCTGGAGAGCAACGGATGGTTGCCAGAACTTAATCTCTGAACAATAATATTAATGCTCCAATTGCTGTTGCAAAAAGTATAAATCTTCTGTAATTCAGATTTGACAACAATTTTACGATGTAAATCCCCAAAAAGAAACCTAGAAACAAAGCAGGGATAAGGGTAGAATTGAGTATCAGCGTTTTTGGTGTAACTGTTTTCCAGACAAAAAAATGGAAAGGAAGTTTAAAAAGGTTCATTATAAAAAATGTCCATGCGGCAGTACCTATGAATTCATTTTTGGGTAATCTCATTGCTAAAAAATAAATGTTAGAAATAGGCCCTGCTAAATTTCCAATCATAGTTGAAAAACCTGCTAAAAGACCAGCAGAAGAGGCTACAGCAACATTATTAGGGATATTCAACGTTTTCTTTTTCTCTAAAAAATACATTAATGCAAGAGATACAAAAATAATTACGGCCATTATCCTTTTGAATAACAGTTCTGACACATAATGGCCTGTAAAAACGCCAATTAAAACCCCAGCCAACATCCATGGCAATAGTTTAAAAACATAGTTCCATTTAGCGTATTTGGTATAAAAGGCTACTGCCATAATATCTGCTATGATAAGCATAGGAAGTAAAACTCCTGTTGAAGCTTTTTCGCCAAAAACAA
>JAGQYU010000189.1 GCA_020435885.1 Flavobacteriaceae bacterium | reverse complement strand
CTGTAAAACAATGAATGTAAGATGAATATACTTTGCATTATGGCTGATATTTTAGCCATATACGTGTGAAATGCCGTTGTTTTTTTATACTTAACATACGCAATGATCATTTGAATGATATAAGGAGAAAACACAACAATGATCAATAGAATGTTTTCAAAAATAAAATCCTTTTCAAAATATACCAGCCCAAGTAATCCTGCTATAAATGTCAGTTGATCTCCCAATGAGTCTAGCTGAGAGCCTCTGGCACTTGTCATTTTATACTTTCTTGCTAAAAAACCGTCAACAGCATCGGTCAAATAGCTTATCAGTAAAAAAATTGCAAAAACATCTCTATTACCCAGCCAAAGTAGTAGTAGTAATAAGGGAAATGCTACAATACGGTAAAAGGAAAACCAATCGGCAATGTTAAAATTTTTGAATGTTAACATAGTTAGGAGTCAAAAAATTGAAATTTAAAATTAAATTGTAATGATTTGACAATGAATGATATTGATCAGATATACAATATTTTTTAAAACTTAGTTGCTAACTCAGTATTTTTTTTAGGAAATTTGGACAAACAACTTTAGTAATGTTTAAACAGAATCAGGAGATATTTAACATACTATTCAACGCAGTTTCAGAAGGAATACTTATTGTAAATAATGAGCAAACCATTGTTGCCGCTAACAAATCTGTAAATAGTATTTTCGGTTATGATGAAGGTGAACTGGTTAATAAACATTTGTCTGTACTTATACCTTCTAAATTTCATGCCAATCATAAGGAACATTTTAAGGGTTTTATACATAAAAATGACAGCAGAAAAATGGGGCATGGCCATGATCTATATGGGCTTACTAAACAAAAAAATGAATTTCCTGTTGAAGTTGGATTAAATCCTTTTGAAATTTTTGGCCAGCGATATGTACTTGCCATTATTGTTGATATAACAAATCGTAAAGAGGCCGAACAGAAAATAGAAAAGCTAAATCAGGAGCTAGAGCACAAAATTGTAGAAAGAACTGCTGAGCTAAACAATACCATTACATTACTAAAAGATCTTAATCTAAATTATCAAGAAGAGATCAAAAAAAGAGTCGAAGCCGAGAGCAAAATAAAAGAAGCTCTTAGAAAAGAAATTGAGTTGAATGAGCTTAAAACAAAGTTCTTATCATTGGTTTCGCATGAGTTCAAAACACCTCTTAGCGGCATCTTAACTTCTTCAATGTTATTAGGTAAATATACATTAACCGAGCAACAAGAAAAAAGAGATAAACATTTGAAAACCATAACAAGTAAAGTACATTACTTAAATAATATTCTTGATGATTTTCTCTCATTAGAACGCTTAGAGACCGGCAAGGTTAATTATAAATTCACAACTTTCAATCTCAGTAAAATTGTAAATGAAGTAGTATATAATGCCAACATGCTTTTGAAGAGCGGACAACGCATCAATATCCCTCAAAATGTAGATGAATACATTATGAATCAGGATGAAAAAATACTGGAGCTTGCACTTACAAACTTGCTTCACAACGCTATCAAATATTCACCTGAAAATACAGATATTGATATGTCTATAGAACAAGTTGAGGATATACTTAAAATTTCCGTTACCGATAAAGGTATGGGAATTCCTGAAAAAGATCAAAAACATATTTTTAACAGGTACTTTAGAGCAGAAAACGTCTTAAATAACCAAGGAACAGGCATAGGATTGAACATAGTAAAAGGCCATTTAGAAAATATTGGCGGAAATATTAACTTTGTAAGTAAAGAAAATGTCGGGTCAACCTTTACTGTCGAAATACCCTTAACTTACGAATCATGAAAAAAATACTCTTAATAGAAGACGATATAACCGTTAGAGAAAACACTGCGGAGCTTTTAGAACTGTCCAATTACAGCGTAATTACTGCCGAAAATGGCAAAACAGGAATTGAAGCTGCTAAAAAAAATAAACTTGATTTAATCATTTGTGATATCATGATGCCTGTAGCTGATGGTTATGAAGTTCTGCAAGTTTTAAGCAAAGACAACACTACTAAACACATCCCTTTCATATTCCTTTCCGCTAAAACGGAACACAAAGATGTACGAAAAGGTATGGATATGGGGGCCGATGATTACCTAACAAAACCATTTGAAGAAAACGAATTGTTGAGCGCCATTGAAAGTAGATTAGCCAAAATAGCTATTTTAAATGAGCAAAGAAAAATAGATCGCTATGTAGAACCTGCCCCTGTACAACCTCAGGAAGATGAAATAAAATCCATAGATCATCTTAAAAATTATTTTACAGATGAAGGAGAGGAATATTTCTACAAATCAGGTGAAACTTTATACCACGAAGGTGATAATTCAAATTATATTTACCTGATATACAGCGGTGTAGTAAAGGCTACAAAAATTGATGAGCAAGGAAAAGAACTTATTACCGCTATCTATAAAGATGATGATCTTTTTGGTTTTACATCATTTACACAAAACGTATGCTATCAAGAAACAGCCGTTGCAATAGATGATACAACAGTCTATAAAGTATTAAAATCTAAATTAAAAGATATTCTTGAAAAGAATCATAGCATCACGTTAAACCTAATTGATTTTTTCTCAGATAATGTTACTGAAATAAAAGATCAGCTACTGCAAATGGCTTATAGTTCTGTAAGGAAAAAAACTGCCAATACAATCATCCAATTCACTGAAAAGATTCAAAAAAGACATCATGAAGGTATCAAAATCTCAAGAAGTGATTTAGCCAGTGTTGCCGGAATAGCTACAGAAACCTTTATTAGAACACTGTCTGACCTTAAAAAAGACGGCCTTATTGATATTGAAGGAAGAAACATTAAAGTAGTGGATATTGAAAAATTAAAAAAGATACACTAAGCCTATTTCTAAATATAATATCGAATGATATATATCATTTGATTGACTAACCGCAAAGTCTAATTTTGGTGAAAATTGTTATCAGTTAGACTTGATGAAGAATATATTAGTACCTACTGACTTTTCAAAAAACTCATGGAATTCCATTGTTTACGCATTGCAATTCTATACTAATGAAACATGCAATTTTTATTTGTTGCACGTTACTTCAATTTCTGATTACAATGGTAGCAATACCGGAATGCTGCCAACAATAGATACTATTGATACTACCTTAGTTAAAGAAACTAAAACTAAACTTCTTAGGTTTTTAAAGAAGATAAAATCCCTATCAAACAATCCGCTTCATAATTTTTCAGTTTTAACCAGTAATGATTATTTTATTGATGCCATAAGAAAGCATATTTATGAAAAGAGCATAGATATGATCATTATGGGTACTAAAGGTGCCAGCGGATTAAAAGAGGCTGTAGTGGGTACCAATACAGGCGATCTTATCACTAAAGTTAAATGCCCTGTTTTGGTAGTTCCTGAAAATGCCAAGTTTAAATTCCCAAAAGAAATTGCATTTCCAACCGACTACAATCTGTTCTATCAGAACAAAATTTTAAGCAGTATCACAGAACTTTCTAAAATGTTCGACTCGTCCATACGAATATTGCACATAACCAAAAAGGATGAACGTTTAACCCAGTTTCAACAAGAAAATAAAGAATATCTGCATGATTTCTTTATGGATGAAAAACACAGCTTCCACAGGATAACAAACAGCAAGATAGATGCAGGTATACAATGTTTTGTTGAAAGTAGAGATATTAACTTAATTATAATGATAGCTAAGAACCTCAATCTGTTTCAGCAAATATTATTTAAGCCAAGAGTTGAGGAAATCAGTTATCACACAGAAGTGCCTTTTTTAGTTTTACACGAATAAAAATCGCCAAATACGTATATAACAATTTATAAAATAACGCAATGATTTCTATCATGTTTTTCGTTGATTCTTATCATTGCTTTTTCTCTCAAAAGGTTTATAAATTTGATACATAATATTTAAGTTCTTTGGTTATTATGAAATAAAAGACCTAAGGAAACTTAGGCGCATGAGAAGATACAAAATGTATTAAAATGGTTTTTAAAAAGGGATTCTAGCAATAGAAAACATGAAAACTATTTTAGTGGTAGAATGTAATTAATCTTTTCATGTTTGGGACGTGATGGATATTACGTCCCTTTTTAAACAAAGGTCTATTGTTGTTTTAGGGACAAAGTAGACAAGTGGCGAGTTTAAAAGATCATTCATTTATTAAACTCCTTTATCAAAGGTTGTAAAAACAATTCTAAATGAATGATATTTTAAGTTCTTCAGAAAGCCGGGAGCCTAAAAACTCCCGGTTTTTAGACGATTGCTATGAGAAATTATAATAGGTCAATTAATTAGGCCACAGAAGGGTTTACAACAGAGCAACCTCATAAAATATTAAGTTCGGTAAATAGAAATTGAAATTTTTTGATGTTACTACAACAAAACAAACTCTTCAACAGGAAACAGGAATGCACCAAAAACTTTCCTGTTTCTTTTTTTATGCCTAATTTTAAAAACAAATTTTAACTAAAATGAATTACTATTATACTACTCAATTACATAATATTACCTTTGATGAAGCCATTCAAAAAGTAACAGAACAGCTTCAAAAAGAAGGTTTTGGCGTATTAACGGAAATTGATATGAAGGCCACTTTAAGGAAAAAACTGGATGTCGATTTCTACAATTATAAAATTTTAGGAGCCTGTAATGCTCCCTTTGCCTATAAAGCGTTGCAAAACGAAGATAAAATAGGAACCATGTTGCCTTGTAACATTATTGTTCAGGAAAAACTGTATGGTACTATAGAGGTTTCTGCCGTTAACCCGATCGAATCTATGAAAGCCATCAAAAATGAAGCTTTAGGGTTTATAGCCACAGAGGTTAACACCAAATTAAAAAACGTTATTGAAAGCTTATAAAACCACTTTTAAAATGCCACTCTAAAGCCAGATTAAATATTATTAATCTGGCTTTTTTACATAATCTCTTTCCAATGATAATTATCATTGAAGTTATCTATAAATTATGATAAATTTATATAAAACAAAATACAATAATTATGAAAGTTAACATTCAATTTTTAAAAATGCAGACCAGCGAATACATGGAAGGTTTCGTTCAAAAAAAATTAGTAAAACTCTCAAAAAGATATGATTGGATAATTAAAGCTGAAGTAACTTACAAATTTGAAAATGATCCAAAAGGAAAAGGAAAAATATGTGAAATACAACTAAGCTTGCCAGGTCCAAGAATTTTTGCTTCCTCTAATGAAGATAACTATGAATTGGCAACAGACAACACTATAAAAGATCTGGAAAAACAATTAAAGAAAAGAAAAAGTGAGATGAGACCTCACCTATAACAAAAATGGCTGTTTTAAAACAGCCATTTATTTTTAAATTAAACTACTACTCTATTCGGCTTTTAACTTCCTTAAAATCAAAACATTATACTGTCATACACCATAGATTTAAGGTCTCTTGGCAATTCTGTTCTAATATCTTCCAACTCGCCTAAAGAAACATATCTTCTAAGCATTAAAAATGTTACATGAATATAATTTTCGGCTATATCATCAGATTCAAAATCATAGATAGATGTTGTACCATCAAACCTCCTTACAAGGTCTATAAACTCATCCATGCTTTTAACTTTAGTTTTCTTTTTTGTAGACCAACCATTAACATAAACAGCTTTTAAAAACATTGGAAACTGTGCAATAAGTTGTAATGATTCTTCTGTTGAAATAATTTCACGTAAACCATGTAGAATGGATGATAAAATTCTACCTGCTTTTTCAGGGTTTTCTTCTAAATGTAACTTCTCAGCATATTCTTTTATAAATTGGTTTGCTTCGGAAGCAAACTGATTAAAATTTAGTGACATAATGCAATCTTTTTAAGGTTAGAACTTGTTTGCTTTTACAGTCTTAGCATCGGCTTTATGCCATTACTGAATTTAGACAATTAAGTTATCTGCTATTATAATTCTTGGCAATGATATCTATCATATTGCCTTATATATCAGAAAATTTTAACACTGTTAAAATAACTTAAAATTGATATTTATCATTGCGTATCGCTGTAAAAATGCTATAACTTTAATAGTCAAAATCAAAATAATAACTCTAAAAAATTAATGCTATGTCACTAATTAAATTTAACGATCCTTTTAGGTTCCCATGGACCAAATCTGTATTATCCAATTGGTTAGATGCAGAGGACATTTTGAATGACGATTTCTTTGTGAAAGACAGTTTAATGCCTGCAATGAACGTTAAAGAACATAATGAAGACCTTGAGATTGAGTTAGCAGCTCCTGGTTTTTCAAAAAAAGATTTTAACATTACGATAGATAACAGCGGCCTTCATATATCAGCAGAAAGAACCAACGAAAGAAAAGAAGAAGATGAAGGTTATTTGCGTAAAGAATTTAGCTATAACTCTTTCAGAAGATCAATGAGATTGCCAGAATCAATTGATATTGACAAAAAAGTAAAAGCCAATTACGAAGATGGCATCCTCAGGTTTAAACTTTTGAAAAAAGAAGAAGCCAAAACATTACCCAAAAAAGTTATTGAAGTAAGTTAACAAATTTAAAAAAACAGGAGGCTTTAACTGCTTCCTGTTCTTTTTTTAAGACACCTATAAATTTAATGATATGAAAACTAAAATTAAAAAAGATTGGTTTGGTAGAGAAAAAAGTAAAGAAGAACTTCATAGTGATTCAAAAAATTGGATATCAGAAATAAAGTTTATAAATGATGAGATTAAATTTTTAGAAAACTTGCTTAGTTGTAGATATATTGATTGTGTTCAATTAGGTTTTGAAAAGAAGGTTAAAGAAATTTCAAAAAGAGTAAGTTCAGCTAAAAAGAATTCAAAAATTTTATTGAACTCTATTAAAGATCATGAGGTTATTTTAGATGGATTAATTAAAACATCAAGTGTTACTTCTAATAAAAATTACTTACATACACATCAAATGTATGAAAAGGAAATGTTTGATTTTCTAGAAAGTTACAAAACAACTAAAAAAGAAATTTTTGTATTAATCAAAAAAGTAATAACGAAAAAAGAAGAGAATAATAAGCTTGCTTTGAGCAATTAATTTATAGATATCTTCTTTCGAAATATACCTGTAGACATACCCAATATAAACTTACTCAAAAAAATTAGGTATGTATTATAATAAATTTGTCTTAATTTATTTTGTTTTATAATTCCTGTCATTTTATATTTGCACCACTTTTATTCAAAAAGGGGTCGCGTAGCTCAGCTGGATAGAGCA
>JAGQYU010000188.1:3553-9173 GCA_020435885.1 Flavobacteriaceae bacterium | reverse complement strand
TGTTTGTAACAATTATTATGAGAAAGTTAGATATTTGGAAATTCAATTTATATTAATTGAAGAGTTAATTTATATTAATCCTAAAAAATTAGAAGATAATTTTTGAACTTATTGAAAAAGAAGTAAAAAAGATAAACACATTAATAACTAAGTAAGAACTAGCTAACAGCCACAAGCTAATAGCTAACAACTAACATATGATAAAAAACGACTTATTTTTAAAAGCTTTAAAGGGTGAAATAGTAGAACGCCCACCCGTATGGATGATGCGTCAGGCAGGGCGATATTTGCCGGAATTTATGGCATTACGTGATAAATATGATTTCTTTACGCGTTGCCAAACCCCTGAATTAGCAGCAGAAATAACCGTACAGCCCATACGAAGATATGGTATGGATGCCGCTATCTTGTTTTCCGACATTTTGGTGGTGCCACAAGCTATGAACATAGAAGTGCAAATGAAGCCTAATTTTGGCCCTTATTTGCCGAACCCTGTAAGAGATCAAAAAGGAGTTGATGCTGTTATGGTACCTGATGTAGATGTAGAGCTAGGTTATGTAATGAAAGCCATAAAAGTAACCAAACAACTATTGAATGATGAAATCCCGTTGATCGGTTTTGCAGGCTCACCATGGACAATTTTGTGTTATGTAGTGCAAGGGCAGGGAAGTAAATCATTTGACATGGCTAAAGGTTTTTGCTTTACACAGCCAAAAGCAGCGCATGAATTACTACAAAAAATAACAGATACAACCATTGCTTACCTAAAAGCAAAAGTAAAAGCAGGTGTAGATGTTGTTCAGATATTTGATTCATGGGGAGGTATGCTTTCTCCGGTTGATTATCAGGAATTTTCATGGAAATATATTAATCAGATCATTGAAGCTTTGAAAGATGAAGTTCCGGTTATTGCTTTTGGAAAAGGATGTTGGTTTGCCTTACATGAAATGGCAAAATCAAATGCCAGTGCTTTAGGAATTGATTGGACTATCACAGCTCAAAATGCTCGTTATTTAACAGGTGGCAACATCACATTACAGGGTAATTTTGATCCGGCAAGGTTGTTATCGCCTCCTGCGGAGATCAAAAGAATGGTTACGCAAATGATTAATGAATTTGGAAAGGATAAATACATTGTAAACCTTGGACATGGTATTTTGCCAAACATTCCACTGGAAAATGCTAAAGCCTTTATTGATGCCGTAAAAGAATATAAAGGTTAAAAAATGCTAGTATGGAATGTTTTAAAGAGACTACGATTTAAGCAGTTACTCGGCCTAGCGTTTCTCTCTTTAAAGCATCCATTGTACATTTATCCTACATTAAAAGCTAC
The DNA here is from genome assembly GCA_020435885.1 of Flavobacteriaceae bacterium. GTDB lineage: Bacteria > Bacteroidota > Bacteroidia > Flavobacteriales > Flavobacteriaceae > Aureibaculum. Next base: position 7,840 of record JAGQYU010000188.1, on the reverse strand, counting down.
CACGGAAAGTTTTTATATTTCTAAAAAGTACTTTTCTAAAACACATTCTAAAAACGGAAAAGGTAATGCCTATAGGCATGCCTTGTGGAATGCTATGATTTGTTTAGAGTGCCATAAATGGCAGCAAAAAACAGATAAGGTTTTAGTGTGGGCTAAAGTTATTACTGATAAACATGAAGAGCTTTTCCCTAATAAAGGTTTAGATAAGTTGATGGATTTACATAACAACCGTGTGGGGAGAGAGCTTTTTATGAATAATGATTTTAAAAGTGTTAATGAAATAACAGCGCAGCTAAAATCCAAACTGATATTTGCAAAGAAAATTTCTGCTATAGAAGAAGTAGATGAATTTTATAATGAACTTGTTTACATAACTGATGAAGGATAAATTTTATAAGTATATACAACAATTACAAGATACCATTACCTCAAAACTGGAAGAAATTGACTGTAAAGCTAAATTTCAAGAGGATTTATGGCAGCGCCCGGAAGGCGGGGGTGGAAGAACTCGTGTAATTCAAAACGGTAACGTTTTTGAAAAAGGAGGTGTAAATATTTCTGCGGTTCACGGTATTTTACCAAAATCAATGCAATCGTATTTTAATGTTGGCGAAGTAGATTTTTTCGCTTGCGGACTCAGTTTGGTTCTCCATCCTATAAATCCGTTTGTACCCACGGTACATGCTAATTGGCGCTATTTTGAGATGTATGATAAAAAAGGGAAAATTATAGATTCATGGTTTGGCGGCGGGCAAGATCTTACGCCTTATTATTTGTTTGAAGAGGATGTTAAACATTTTCATCAAGTTTGTAAAATGGCTTGTGATAAACACAATCCAAATTTTTATGAAGAATATAAAAAGAAGTGTGACGATTATTTTTACAATTCACATCGTGGAGAAGCCCGTGGAGTAGGAGGTTTATTTTTTGATTATTGCAAAGCAACGGAAGATTTTAGCATGCAGCAATGGTATGATTTTGTGACTGAAGTGGGTAATAGCTTTTTAGAAGCCTATGTATCTATTGTTGAAAGAAGAAAAAGTATAGAATACTCTCAAGAAAATAAAGATTGGCAGGAAATCCGTCGTGGGCGTTATGTGGAGTTCAATTTAGTACATGATAAAGGAACACTTTTCGGATTAAAAACCAATGGACGTATTGAAAGTATCCTGATGAGCCTACCGCCTCATGTACAATGGGTTTATGATCATCATCCTGAAAAAGGGAGTGAAGAGGAAAAATTACTGGAAGTTCTTAAAAATCCTGAGGATTGGATATAATAAAAAGGGGCTTCTGAATTTTTCAGAAGCCTCTTTTGGTTTAAATTGATTATTAGTAGTATATATGAAAGTTTATTGTTTTAAAGTACGTACGTAATGTACTACTAACCAAGCATCTTCTTCGGTCATTTTCTTTTCATAGTTAGGCATATCATCTTTTCCTATATAGCTTTTGTAGAATAAAACGCCATCAGTTTGTTTTTGGAATTCGGCGCTAGAAAAATCTCCAAGATCCCCTTCTACTTCTTCGGCTTTAGGTCCGTCACCAAGACCATCTTTACCATGACAAGATTTACAATGTTTAGCATATAAAGATTTACCTAATGCTAAGTTTTCTTTAGATGCTTCCTCAGGATTTTTCATAGATTTATATTTCGCCGGTACATTCCATCCATCCTGAAAAGCTTTGAACGACATAAAAGCCATGCTTACAATACCTATGAACATTAATAATTTAAGTGTTTTCATTTTTCTTTAAAATTTAATTTAGTGATTATAATATTTAAGTTGATCAATAATAGTACCAATTATACAATTATTAGGTATAAACATACTATTTTTTTACATAGTAACGTCAAGTTCTTTCCCTTCTTTTTTAATTTTAAATAAATGGATGATAGTATAGAGATAATTTATCCAAACGCCTAATAGTAATATGGTTAACACTACATACATCCAAACAGGGGCGGCTTCTGACCATAATTTGTTTCCATCACCAGTTGTATCATCATTTACTTGACCAGCTCCCCAATTAATGGTTTGTTTTTGCGAAACATTTCCATATTCATCACTGTCTTGTATCATAGCATAGATGGTAATGTTGCCTATAGTATCTCCAGGAACTTTGGTTAACATTTCAAATTCATATTCACCATCACTAATATCGCCTTCTTCAATTTTCATTTTAGAAAGCATACCTTGGATAAAAAAGCCAACAGTAGCTTCCTCAACAGGTTGTTCAGTTCCTAGACTGTCAATAGAGTAGGCATTTACTTTAACTGTTTTTACACTGTCAATTTCCTGTAAGTCTAATTTTAAGAAAATATCCTTAATGGTAACTTCATCTTCTTCTTCGTCAAGGCCATCTGTTCCTTCAAAAACTGCTTTTAAGGTAATGTTACCTTCTTCATCGGTTACATAGGTATGGTCTTCAGGAACTACTAAACTGGCAATGCCGTCTTTAGAAGTCTTGGCAGACCCTAATAAAGTTTCATCATTATAAAATTTGATCTCAGCATCGTATATAGGTAGCTTGTCTTTTCTGTCCTTTTTGTTTTTTGCAAGAAATTCAACTTCTACTAAACGTGAGTTATCCTCCTGTTTAACAGTTTTAAAGCTAAAAGATGTTCTGTAATTTTTGAGATCGAAAATTGAATCCTTTTCTTGAGCTATACTATTGTTGCCGAAGAAAATCACAACTATTAAAATATATATAAGCCTTTTCATGTTCTTAATTTTAATTATTTATCTTCGGCGTATGGCCTTTTCTTTCTGTGAGTATCTACTTCTCTTTCATGATCTATAATACCGGACATTGGTATTATTGGTACAAATTTTATGATCAGCGTAAAGAACAACAAGAAAGCTGCAATACCTGCAAAACTAAGTGCCCATTCTACCCAAGTGGCTGTATAATGTATAAACTCCGGTCTGGTGTCTTGTATTGGTAAATAAGGCGTTTCCAATGTTGGAACAACAATCAAGTACCTGTTAAGCCACAATCCTGCTACAGCAATAAGCGCTGCAAAAGTTATAGATTTAATATTCCTGAATTTCTTAAAGAACAGTATCACAATCGGAACAATAATACCTATATAATTAGCAAAGATAAATTGCCAGAAATATCTGCTGAAAAGCGTGTCTAACAGATCTACATCACTTGTTTTATGGCTGAACCATCTAGAGAAATATTCACTAAAGGTAAAGTATCCGTATAGTAAAGAAATTACCAATAAAACTACACCTGCGCCAATAAAATGCACTTTTCTAATGTAGTGTTCCAATTTAAAATATTTGCGTATCAGATACATAGCTAAGATGATAACACCTACACCAGAGTACAATCCGGCAATGATAAAATACGGAGCAAAAATAGTGCTGTTCCATCCGGGCTGTAAGGTTAGGCTAAATATCCATGCCAATACAGTATAGGCAACTATGGCCATAGCAATGATCATGGTAGACATAATTCTGGTAATCTTTTCAAGGCGATGTCTTTGTGGTTCTGTATCCTGATAACCTATGGCCAGCGTTTTATATAATTTTCTTCTCCATGCAGGAGTATTTTCATCGGCATTATCTCTCAGAATGGCAAAATCTGGTATAAAAGTTAGATACAAATACAAGAAACATCCAAAAAGATCGGTCATTATGGCTATAATATCCCAAGTAATGGGTGATTGTATTCTCGGATAAATAAATAGATAGTGTAACCTGTCTAACCTGCCTATACATAATAATATAAATATAGGTCCAATAACTAAGGATAGTACGGTAATGATCTCAATAATACGTGAAACTGAATTCTTCCAAGGCGTTTTAAAGAAGTGTAAAATACCTGAAATAAAAGCTCCGGAATAACTCAATCCTACAAAAAAGATAAAGTTGATAATATACACCCCCCATACAACATTGTCTCTCATGCCGGTTACAGAGTGTCCTTTAGTTACCTGAACCACAAATGCATACAAACCTATCAACACTAAGAATACTAAAATACCCATCCATATTTTTGAGGCAAAAGTGCTTTTTTGCAACATGGGTGTAAACTCTTTAACTAATTCTTTTTTTCTGCTGTTAATATCCATGACTAAGAATTATTACGTTAAATTTTATCTTCTTTTTTCAACTGCTGCACATAAGGAACATCTTTGTAGCGTTCTTTAATTTCATCCTCAACATTAAATCCTCTTTCAAGTGGGAATTGTCTGTTTACAGGAGGTAAATAATATACGTTTGGTTTGGTTCCTAAATGCTCTAAGTGTCTATAACCGCCTCTATCATTGAT
>JAGQYU010000188.1:0-3486 GCA_020435885.1 Flavobacteriaceae bacterium | reverse complement strand
AAATAAATTACACCCATTGGGCATGATTTGGCGCAATGAGGTAATTCTCCTTGGCGGAGAAGATCAGGGCAAAAATCACATTTCATAACAGTACCTTCTGCAGCAGGAACGCTAGTTTCAGGTGAGTAAGGTTGAGATGTATCATCAAACTTATCTTTATGACTCCAGTTAAACTGACGTGCAGAATAAGGGCAACTGGTTATACAGAATTTACATCCTATACAACGGTTATTGTCTATTAATACAATATTGTCTTCTCTTTTGTACGTTGCTCCGGTAGGGCAAACAGTAACACAAGGAGGTTCATCACAATGGAAGCAGGGTTTTGGAAACCAATAAGGAGATGCTTGCTCGTTATCTTGAATAAGTTGTACTTTCATAAATTCCTCATGATAATCAAGATTATGAGCTTTTTGGCAACTCTCCACACATTTTCTGGCATTTTTACATTTTGCCAAATCAATAACCATTACAAATTTTCGGTTAGGAATTCCTTTACGAGATTCTTCCGGTGTTACCAATGCTTCCGGATACTTATTGATATTATCAGCATCTACTTCTACCATTTTACCATCAGGAGTCAGTAATCTTACTTTCTCACCGGATGATTTTTTCTCTTCAGTCTCTGCCAAACTATTTACCAATGAGGTTCCGGCAACAGCCGTAACACTTGATAGTAAGCCCAACTTGAGGAAGCTCCTTCTGTTGGTGCTGTTATTGTCTTTGTTATCAGTTTTCATACTACTACCTTTATTAATTATACCCTTCTTGTGGTTTTAGAAGTTGTAAATTCTTGTTATGTTAAACCCTATTAAGAAATCTCCTTTAAAGAAATCATATTGGTTAAGCATATAATTTTTTTGAGGAACCAGTCCGTTGTAGTTTGTTAGCATTAGCTGGAATTCGTGTGCTGATGTAGCAAACTCAACACCAAGACTGAACCCTGGTTTTGGTTGCAAATCACTTGCATCAAATTGAGTTATAGGCTGGCTATAATCTATCAATATAGATGTTTGTGGACTTATTTTAACTCTACCACCAATTGCAACAGAGAACAAGTCATTTTCCATACCTTCTTCCACTAAATTGTAGTGAGATACACTAGGCGCTATTTGGAATGAAACTTTAGGACTAAACCTGCGTGCAATAATTACTTGATTGAAGAAGGAATATCTGTCTTGTATCATGTTGAAGTTTTCCTTTTTGCGGGCATCTATAGTGAAATTACCATAATATGTAACGCTTAACGGAATTCTGTCTGAACGGGTTTGTCTTAGTAAAGCAACTTTCCAGTTAAAGTCTTGTAAACGATTGAACTTACTTGTTCCAAAACCAATGGTAACTCTATCATGAATGCCATAGGCCAATGCAATTCTAATGTTAGAAGGGGCCCAAAAACCAGCTAGATCATTAGAGCCACCATTTATAAGACCGAAGCGGTGTTGCATCATTACTTCCAACGCATTTTTGCTTAACACTTCATTGGTAGGGTTATCAATAACAAATGAACTTTCAAATGCGGCACGTGCCGGTTTATCATTTTCTTTTATACTGTCTTTTTCTTTTCCTTGCGAAAAAGTTGCAAAAGGTATCAGTAAGAAAGCTGTTAGAAATATTATATATTTTTTCATAAGTAACATCTTAAAAGTTAATTGTTTTCGGCACCTCTATCAATCCATGTTTTAATCAAAGCAATTTCGGTTGGACTCAATGTCAAACCTATATCATGGTGCCCATGTCCGGGCAAGTAGTTATATAGTTCGCTTGTTTCGGCATTACCTGCTGTAACATATTGAGGAACCAATGCATTGTAGGAGTTTCCTGCACGTAGATCAGGGTCTGTATTTCCTCCATGGCAACTGGTACATTTATTAAAGATAGGTTGAATGTCTGTGCTAAAAAATACTTCCTCATCTGGTGGTATAATAATTTCTTCCTCTTCAATGGCAGTATCATAATAACATGAGAAGCATAGTAAACTCAAGCTACTTACAAGAACTATTTTACATAGTTTTTTCATGTTCGTTGGATTTAAAATTTAACGATTTTGTTGTTTGATATTTTTCAGTAACAATCAGGAGGGAAATTGCCTCCTGATTGTTTAAAATATCTAATTATCAATTTTGTAATGCCTCTATAGAGTTTTTAAGTAATGCTTTTGAGTATTTTGGGTTGTGAACTCCATTACTTTTATCTTCTTCTAATGTTTTGTAGTTCCATACAGCTTGGGCTACTTTTACAGGATATGTTCCTGATACAGTACTTCCAGTTGCAGTAATAGCTCCTTCAGCAACTAATAGGTCATGTAAGGTTTGGAAATCTGCAGCAAATCCGGTAACTTCTGTAGGTATGCTTGTACCATGGCAAGAAGCACATGCATCTTCTGTTGGTGTCCAAGAGTGTAGTCCATCAGTTCCATCTGTAGTTTCTCCCATGTGGCAGCTTACACAAGATGCTCCTTTTCTATGAGTATTGTCTCCATCAGGCCCAGCACCAGGATAACCTTCAGAACCTACAATATTTGCTCCCATAATACCTTCTAATAAGGTGGCTTGTGGGCCGTGGTGTGGTCCGAAACGAGAACTGGTAACTTCATAATCAGCAGTACCGGCAGGTATAGCATAACTATTTCTAGGTTGGTGGCAAGTAGCACAGTTGTTACTGGTACCATCAAAGTCTAATGCATAAGTAGGATCTAGTACTAACCATACGGGGTCAAAACTTCTTAAAGCGAAATCGTGACCATCATTATCAAAATCAAAAGTACTGTGTTTGTCATGACAAGTTGTACAAGACATAGGGGATACGCTGGTATAACCGTCAGCATTAACCTCTCCTTTGGTTATATAATCTAAATAACCTTCTTCGCCGTGGCATTGTGCACAACTGGCACTAGTACCTCTTTGGTAAGATGTTCCGGTAGCATGTCCAGAAAGGGCATACGTTTCGTTTATCGGATCTCTATGGCTTTTAGAGTGGCATGCAACGCAAGATGCTGTTCCGTCAACGCCATCTACACCATTAGTTCCGTCTGTTCCATCAACACCGGCTTCGCCTTGAGGTCCTGGAATAGGATCACTGGTACATTGGATGAACAATAGGGATGATGCTAAGATCAAGAGGCCTATTAAATTTATTTTTTTCATAATAGTTAGATATTTTGTTGTGATTATAAATTTGATTATGAAATTAGAAATAGATATTTTTCTAAAATATGATTAAAGTCATACTTTTAAAAAGTTAAAATACTGATAATCAATAAATTAAAAAATTACTTATAAAAAAATACCGAACTTTGTGGAATATTTGTTACATAACAGCGTAACAATTGTTACGAAAAAGAAATTTTTGCTGTTAAAAAATTACCTTTTAAAAACAACAATTTGATGATATAAAATAAGAAGGGTTATACCGTTATTTTTTATTCAAAATTTAATTGATTAACAACCAATATTTTGAAAAGTCTTCAATATAAATTAACATCGA
>JAGQYU010000187.1 GCA_020435885.1 Flavobacteriaceae bacterium | reverse complement strand
TGTTTGTAACAATTATTATGAGAAATTTTAGAAAGTTAGATATTTGGAAACAGGGTATTGAACTTGTAAAACTTGTTTATAAGTTAGCTGAAAAGCTTCCTTCAACCGAGAAATTTGGTTTACAAAGCCAAATCACAAGAGCATCAATATCTGTACCATCAAACATTGCTGAAGGGTCAAGTAGAAATAGTGAGATAGAGTTTAAGAGGTTTTTAGAAATTGCATTGGGCTCTCTTTTTGAGTTGGAAACCCAATTTATATTGATTGAGGAGTTGAATTATATTAGTTCTAAAGAATTAGAAGATATTTTCAAACTTATCGAAAAAGAAGCAAAAATGATAAACACATTGATAACCAAGATAAAAACTAGCTAACCGCAACAAGCTAATAGCTAACAACTAACATATGATAAAAAACGACTTATTTTTAAAGGCTTTAAATGGTGAAACGGTAGAGCGTCCACCCGTATGGATGATGCGTCAGGCAGGGCGATATTTACCGGAATTTATGGCACTACGTGATAAATATGATTTCTTTATACGTTGTCAAACCCCAGAATTAGCAGCAGAGATAACCGTACAGCCCATACGAAGATATGGCATGGATGCCGCTATTTTGTTTTCCGATATTTTGGTGGTGCCACAAGCCATGAACATAGAAGTTCAAATGAAACCTAATTTCGGACCTTATTTACCAAATCCGGTAAGAGATCAAAAGGGGGTTGATGCTGTTATTGTACCTGATGTAAATGTAGAGCTAGATTATGTGATGAAAGCCATAAAAGTAACCAAAGAACTACTGAATGATGAAATTCCGCTGATTGGTTTTGCAGGCTCACCATGGACAATTTTATGTTATGTAGTGCAAGGTCAGGGAAGTAAATCATTTGACATGGCTAAAGGTTTTTGCTTTACACAACCGAAAGCAGCACATGAGTTATTGCAAAAAATTACAGATACAACCATTGCTTACCTAAAAGCAAAAGTAAAAGCAGGTGTAGATGTTGTTCAGATATTTGATTCATGGGGAGGTATGCTTTCTCCTGTTGATTATCAGGAATTTTCATGGAAATATATCAATCAGATCATTGAAGCGTTGAAAGATGAAGTTCCTGTTATCGCTTTTGGAAAAGGATGTTGGTTTGCACTACATGAAATGGCTAAATCTAATGCCAGTGCTTTAGGAATCGATTGGACTATCACAGCTCAAAATGCACGATATTTAACAGGTGGCAATGTTACGTTACAGGGTAATTTTGATCCGGCAAGATTGCTATCACCTCCTGCGGAGATCAAAAGAATGGTTACGCAAATGATCAATGAATTTGGAAAGGATAAATACATTGTAAATCTTGGTCATGGTATTTTACCAAACATTCCATTGGAAAATGCCAAAGCCTTTATTGATGCCGTGAAAGAATATAAAGGTTAAAAAATGCTAGTATGGAATGTTTTAAAGAGATTACGATTTAAGCAGTTACTCGGTCTTGCTTTCCTCTCTTTAAAGCATCCATTATACATTTATCCTACATTAAAAGCCACTACAGAAAGTTTTTATATTTCTAAAAAGCACTTTTCTAAAACACATTCTAAAAACGGAAGAGGTAATGCCTATAGGCATGCGTTGTGGAATGCTATGATTTGCCTAGAGTGCCATAAATGGCAGCAAAAAACAGATAAGGTTTTAGTGTGGGCTAAAGTTATTACTGATAAACATGAAGAGCTTTTCCCTAATAAAGATTTAGATAAGCTGATGGATTTGCACAATAACCGTGTAGGGAGAGAACTTTTTATGAATAATGATTTTAAAAGTATTGATGAAATAATAGCAGAGCTAAAATCTAAACTGATGTTAGCGAAGAAAATCACTACTGTAGAAGAAGCCAATGAATTTTATAATGAACTTGTTTA
>JAGQYU010000186.1 GCA_020435885.1 Flavobacteriaceae bacterium | reverse complement strand
TATGATTCCAACGTATATTTCCAGATAAATTACCATAATCATTTTCAAAGCTTCCAGAAAATTTAAAGATATCTCTTCCAAAATATCCTGATATGTAGAGTTTATCCTTTTTGTCTAAATTGTAATTTGCTTTCAAATTAAGGTCATAAAAACCAGCTCTATTTTCATTATTAGCAATGGCAAGTAAAAGTTGTGCATATGAAGTTCTACCGGCTATTAAAAATGATCCATGATCTTTAAACAATGGGCCTTCCAACGAAAGTTTGCTTGATATTAAACCAATGCCTCCATTGGCTTCAAAATATTTACTATTACCATCCTTTTGTCTTACATCTAGTACGGAAGATACGCGCCCGCCAAATTTTGCAGGAATACCGCCTTTATATAATTTTATGTCTTTTATGGCATCGGCATTAAAAATGGAAAAAAAGCCTAAAAGGTGTGAGGTATTGTAGATAATAGCTTCATCTAACAAAACTAAATTTTGATCTACGGCACCACCTCTAACATTAAAACCACTAGATGCTTCGCCATTATTAGTAACTCCGGGTAATAATTGAATGGATTTTAATATATCTATTTCTCCAAGAACAACAGGGAGTTGTTTTACTGTAGCAATCTTTAATTTAGAAACACTCATTTGAGGATCTTTAATGTCTACTCTTTCAGATTCCTCCGCCTTTAATACTACTTCTTCCAGTTGCGTAGATTCTTCTGTTATTTCAAAGTCTAATTTTTGATTTTCGGTAAGATCAATAGCTTTTGTAAGCTCTTCATATCCAACATATGAAATTACTAAAGTATACTCGCCACTAGGAGCACTTAAAGAATAAAAACCATATTCATTGGTTAAAACACCCATGTTGGTACCTTTAAAGTATACAGAAGCACCAAACATGGTTTCACCATTTGTTTTATCTGAAATTGTACCACTAACAGTAAATTTTTCCTGTGCTAAAGAAGAAATGGTAGCAAAGAAAATGAAAAATAAAAGATGTCTTTTCATCTAAAGGGTTTTATTTATAGGCCTCAAAGATAAAAAGCCAAATTTTCTAAAAGGTTAACTAAATAATAATTAGATGAATTTTAACAATATATGTTACACCTTTTAAGAAGAATGATCGGCTATTATTTTCCATTCGCCATCTATTTTCTTTAAGATGATGGAAAACATCCCATCCGCATCTCCCACCGAGCGTTTTAAATGATATTCGCCAATCACCAAGAAAAGATCATCCGCCAATTGATCAAAATCCAATAGATTAAAAGTTAGCGTACCGGTATGCTCTTTGGTAGGATAGCCTCTTTTATAATTATCTAATGTTTGTTGCCAGCCGTAAGTAATACCTCTGCTTCCAACGAATTTTAAACTATCAGATTTGATGTAACCTTCCATAAATGCTTCTAGATCACCATTACTCCAGTCTTTTGCTTGTTGGAGCATCATAGTAGTAATCTCTTGCTTGGAAGTTTCATAAGAAGATGACCTTTCCTTGTTGTTGCAACAACTTTGGATGAAAAATATCGAAAAAGCAGTAAAAACTATATATAAAACTCTTTTTTTCATGATGTTAACTATGTAGTGCTCTGTTGTCGGTTGCGGCTAAAGCAGCTTCTTTTACAGCTTCGGCGTATGTTGGATGCGCATGGCTCATTCTGGCAATATCTTCAGCGGAAGCTCTAAACTCCATAGCAGTAACAGCTTCTGCAATAAGGTCGGCTACACGGGCACCACACATGTGTACACCCAGCACTTCATCCGTTTTTGCATCCGCAAGGATCTTTACAAAACCATCAATATCGCCACTGGCACGTGAACGGCCCAATGCTCTCATAGAAAATTGCCCTGATTTATAATCAACCCCTGCCTCTTTTAATTCTTCTTCTGTTTTACCAACAGCAGCCACTTCTGGCCAAGTATAAACAACCCCTGGAATTAAATTGTAATTGATATGAGGTTTTTGTCCGGCTAATGTTTCGGCAACAAAAACACCTTCTTCTTCGGCCTTGTGAGCCAGCATAGCTCCACGAACCACATCGCCAATAGCATAAATATTAGAAACATTTGTCTGTAAATGATCGTTTACTTCTATCTGGCCTCTTTCAGTAACTTTTATACCGACTTTTTCAAGGCCTAAACCTTCCGTATAAGGTTTTCTACCTACAGATACCAAGCAATAATCTCCTTTAAATTCAACAGGAACACCTTTTTTATCATCAGCAATAACAGTAACCTGTTTTGCAGTTGCTTTAACTGATGTTACTTTATGACTTGTATAAAATTTTACACCTTGCTTTTTCAATGCTTTCTGAAGTTCTTTAGAGAGTGCTCCATCCATGGTTGGGATAATTCTATCCATAAATTCAATAACAGAAACTTCAGCACCCAAGCGGCTATAGACTTGTCCTAATTCTAAACCGATAACGCCACCGCCAATTACAATTAAATGTTTAGGGATTTCTTTTAAGCTAAGTGCTTCGGTAGAAGTGATTACTCTTTTTTTATCTATCTCAATAAAAGGAAGTGTAGATGGTTTTGAACCTGTTGCAATAATTGTGTTCTTGGCTTCTATCTTTTCAGAGTTGCCATCACTTTTTTTGATATTGATATGTGTAGCATCTTCGAAAGAACCCAAACCGTGATATACACTAATTTTGTTCTTATCCATTAAAAACTTAATGCCTGCCGTATTTTGATCTACTACATTTTGCTTGCGAGCAATCATTTT
>JAGQYU010000185.1 GCA_020435885.1 Flavobacteriaceae bacterium | reverse complement strand
TTGGGTGGGCAAATTATCAGTGATGGTGGTTGTGTAAACCCAGGTGATGTAGCCAAAGCCTTTGGTGCCGGAGCCGATTTTGTGATGTTGGGTGGTATGTTTGCAGGCCATGATGAAAGTGGAGGTGAAGTGGTTGAACGGAATGGTGAGCTACACAAATTATTTTACGGAATGAGCTCTGCTACTGCCATGGAAAAACATGTAGGGGGTGTTGCTGAATACCGTGCCAGTGAAGGAAAAACAGTTGAAGTTTCTTATCGAGGTGCTGTTGAAAATACTGTTCAGGATATATTAGGTGGTCTTAGGAGTACTTGTACCTATGTGGGGGCTTCACGTTTAAAAGAGTTGACCAAACGCACTACATTTATCCGTGTAAATGAGCAGGAAAATAGAACATATAATTAGAAGGATGCTTTTAGCATTCTATCATTGCCAAAAAGGTCTTTGCGGAGTTCAATGCTTTTGAAGCCTTTGTTTTGAAAAAGTGCAGTAGTTTCTTTACCTAAATATTGATTAATCTCTAAGTAAAGTTTACCTTCCTTTTTTAGATTTTTTTTGGCGAAATCAGCAATAGCTTTATAGAAAATAAGCGGATTTTCATCATTTACAAACAAAGCGGTGTGTGGTTCGTAATCCAACACATTTTTTTTGATCTCCACTTTTTCTAAATTCCTTATGTAAGGGGGATTACTTACAATAATATCGAAACGAAGATCTTTTGTTGTGTTCAAATTTGTATCAGAGCTTAGAATATCTGCTTCTATAAAATGAACAGTTACCCCATTCTGTTTAGCATTTTGTTTAGCAACCTGCAGCGCTTTTTCAGAAATATCTATAGCATAAACTTCTGCAGATGGTAAATTTTTAGCGAGTGATATGGCAATACAACCACTTCCTGTACCAATGTCTAAAATGGTTGTTGGTTGTAAGTTTGTTTTTTGAGCATCCTTAACTATCCAATCAACTAGTTCTTCAGTTTCGGGGCGTGGAATAAGTGTATTTTTATTAACAGTGAAAGGTAACCCATAGAATTCTGTGCTACCAATTATATATTGTATAGGCTTTTCTGATTTTAGTTCAGCTAATGCATTTTTAAAATACTCAGTTACATCAGTACTTACATCAAAATTAGGGTTTAGAGCAACTTCAATTTTATTAAGGTGTAAAGTGTGATTTACCAATGAATGAAAAAAAGAATTGATTTCTTCTTTAGGATATTGTCCGTCCAGTTCAGTTAAAAAAGCATGTTTTAATTCTTGTAGTGTCATGTTACAGGTCTTTGATCATCCAAACATCACAAGAACTATGACCTGTATTTCCCAACGAACAGTCTAAAAAAGTAAAACCATTTTTTTTGTAGAGATGTATGGCGGCTTCCAAATTAGGTAAAGTTTCCAAATAGCATTTTTCAAAGCCATTTTCTTTGGCAAATTGCAAGCATTTTTCAATCAGTAATTGCCCATAACCTTTGCCTCTCACATTAGGATCAAAATACATTTTTTGAAGCTCACAGATATTATCATTATTGTCTTTCAAATATTTGATGCCACCACCGCCAAGTATGATTCCGTTTTCTTCAATTACGTAGTAAACATTGCCGTTTTGCTGGTACGATTCGAACATTTGCGTAGTTTCTACATCTTCATAAGCCGTTCCCGAAAGGGGCAATTTAAATTCTATAAAAACCGATTTAATAATCCTTTCTATATGTGGATTGTCTTTGGGCTGAATCTTTCTAATAATTACGGACATATACTAATTCTTAAAACAGTATTTTTGCGATGTGAATATACACGAAAAATACATAAAACGCTGCATAGAACTTGCCAAAAAAGGTATGGGCAGAACCTATCCAAATCCTATGGTAGGTTGTATTATTGTATGTGAAGGGAAGATCATAGGTGAGGGGTGGCACCAAAAAGCTGGTGAAGCACATGCGGAGGTAAATGCTATCAATGCTGTTGAGGACAAAGAATTACTTAAAAAAGCTACATTATATGTGAGTTTAGAGCCTTGTAACCATGTTGGGAAAACACCGCCTTGCTCTGATTTAATAGTATATCATCAAATACCAAAAGTGGTTGTGGGAAGTATCGATCCATATGATAAAGTCTCCGGAAAAGGTATTGAAAAACTTAAAAAAAATGGTTGTGAAGTGATAGTGGGTGTGTTAGAAAGTGAGTGTGTAGCATTGAATCAACGTTTTTTTACGTATCACACTAAAAAAGGACCTTACATTATTTTAAAATGGGCAGAAAGTGCTGATGGTTTTTTAGATGTTGATAGAGAGGTAATAGCTAAAAATAATGCTAAGCCAAACTGGATTACCAATCAATATTCAAGGCAGTTGGTACACAAATGGCGTGCTGAAGAACAGGCTATTTTAGTAGGAACAAATACAGTTTTAAAAGACAATCCCAGCCTTACAACAAGAAATTGGTTTGGAAGTAACCCCGTTAGAATTGTGTTGGATAGGTTGTTAAAAGTTCCGGATGATTATTTAGTTTTTAATGATGAAGCTAAAACAATTGTTTTTACTGAAAAGGATAGTATTTCAAAAGCTAAGCATATAGTATTTCAGAAGATTGATCTTTCTGAAAATCTAGCCCAGCAACTATGTGATGTGTTATATAAATATGAAATTCAGTCAGTTATTGTTGAAGGCGGTTTGCAAACCTTACAAACTTTTATTGATGCAAATTTTTGGGATGAGGCTCGTGTTTTTACAGGGGCAGTGCATTTTAATAGTGGAGTTAAAGCTCCAAAAATTAGTGGACAACTCATTTCTGAACAAAGAATTCAGTCTGATGTACTGAAAATAATCCGTAAAGGCAATTGACAGAGAAAGACACATATAGAACTATTGCTAAACCTACAGATGAGGTAATCTACAAAGACAGGAGTAGTAAATTTTTTGGCTACGTATATCCAATTACTACAGAAGAGGAGGTGAAAGAAATTGTTGAAACCTTAAAGCTGCAACATCATAAGGCAAGGCATTGGTGCTATGCATGGCAGCTAGGTGTAGAAAATATTCGTTTTAGGGCAAATGATGATGGAGAGCCGAATAACTCAGCAGGGCAGCCTATTTATGGACAGATTCTTTCTAAAGAATTAACAAACATTCTGGTAGTGGTAGTTCGCTATTTTGGAGGTATTAAACTTGGGGTTGGAGGTCTAGTAACAGCCTATAAGACTGCTGCTCAAATGGCTATAGAAAATGCAATTATTATTGAAAAACTGGTTGAGGTGCAGTTCAAATTATCATTTGACTATCAATATATGAATGTTGCTATGCGGGCTATCAAAGAAAATGATATTGCTATTATTAATCAAACTTCAGCATTACATTGCGAACTTATTATTTCCACTCGCAAGAAAAACACTGAAAAAGTGAAAGAAATAATAAGTTCGCAATGTAATGCTGAAGTTTGATTAATAATAG
>JAGQYU010000184.1 GCA_020435885.1 Flavobacteriaceae bacterium | reverse complement strand
AATGCATCGTTGGCAAAAGCATACAACAATAATGCTTCGGCCTCTTTCTTTGGAATACCTCTGGAGCGTAAATAAAACAGAGCAGTTTCATCCAGTTCTCCAATAGTACAACCATGTGAGCATTTTACATCATCTGCAAAAATTTCTAATTGAGGTTTTGTGTTTACAGAAGCATTGTCGTCAATCAAAATATTATCATTTTGTTGAAACGCATTGGTTTTTTGAGCTTCTTGGTCTACGATTACCTTGCCGTTAAATACGCCGGTTGAGCTGTCAAAATAAATGCCTTTATACAGTTCATGACTTTCACAATTAGGATATTTGTGATTTACAAGTGTATGATTATCAACTAATTGTTTTTCTTCAATAATGGTTATCCCGTTAAGGTTAGAAGTAATACCTTCACCTTCGTGGTAAAAATCCAAGTTATTTCTAGTTAGATTTCCGCCAAAAGAAAATGTACTAACCGAGGCCACACTTTGTTGTTGTTGTTTTACAAAAGTATTATCAATAAGTGAGGCACTTTTTTGATCGTTTTGGATTTTATAATAATCAACAATGGCACGCTTTCCGGTAAATATCTCCGTAACGGAATTGGTAAGTACTACATTATCATTAAGACTTTGATGGCGTTCAATGATCTGCACGTGAGAATTTTCGCCAACCACCACCAAATTGCGTGGTTGTAACATCAATTCTGCTTCGCTGCCAGTAGAGAAGAACATGATCTCAATGGGCTTTGGAACCACTGTGTTTTTAGGAATGTTTATATAGGCTCCTTCTTTTGCAAAAGCTGTATTTAGAGAGCTTAAGCTATTATTCTTTGGAACAGCAGTATTAAAATAATGGTCTATAACCATTTTGTATTTAGGCTTTTTTATTGCCGAAGACAACAAACAAATATCGTATTTACCATGAGTGGTTTCAGACAAAAAAGAACTGTAAATACCATCTATGAACACTATTTTATATGAATCCATATCGTGTAAAAAGTATTTTTTTACAGCGGCATAGTCCAGAATGGCTTCAGATTCAGGAAAAATATTGTAATTATGATTAAGGACAGACCTTAATGAAGTGTATTTCCACTCTTCATCTTTTTTGGTAGGGAAACCTGCTTTTTCAAAAAATGAAAATGCTTCTGAACGGATATTGTGAATGTCAGAATCCAGATCAGTACCTACTTTATTTTCAAAAGCAAAAAATGATGTTATAAGTTTGTCTTTTAGATCCATTGCAAATTATTTCAACCAGTCGTACCCTTTTTCTTCTAACTCCAATGCCAATTCCTTACCTCCGGATTTAACAATTTTTCCGTTGTAAAGCACATGAACAAAATCCGGTACAATGTACTCTAACAATCGTTGGTAGTGTGTAATAACGATAACAGCATTGTCTTTACTTTTCAGTTTGTTAACACCATTGGCAACAATTTTTAGAGCATCAATATCTAAACCTGAATCTGTTTCATCAAGAATGGCCAGTTTAGGCTCTAACATAGCCATTTGGAAAATTTCATTACGCTTTTTCTCACCACCGGAAAAACCTTCGTTCAAAGAACGCGAAAGGAATTTTCTGTCAATTTCTAACATTTCGGCAGTTTCTCTGATCTTTGCCAACATATCTTTAGCAGGAAGTTCTTCCAAGCCTTTGGCTTTACGGGTTTCATTAATGGCAGTTTTTATAAAGTTGGTTACGGTAACTCCCGGAATTTCAACAGGATATTGAAATGAAAGAAAAATACCTTTGTGTGCTCTTTCTTCAGGAGCCAAATCATCTAAATCTTCACCATCTAAGGTTACAGAACCTTCAGTTACTTCATAATCTTCTTTTCCGGCTATAACCGATGATAAGGTACTTTTACCCGATCCGTTTGGACCCATAATGGCATGAACTTCACCGGCGTTTACTTTTAGGTCAATGCCTTTTAATATTTCTTTATCTTCTACAGCAGCGTGTAAATTCTTAATTTCTAACATATAAAGATTTTCAAATTTTTTAAAGAGTTATATTTTGATTGAAAATTATCCAACAGAACCTTCAAGGCTTATTTCTAATAATTTTTGAGCTTCAACAGCAAATTCCATGGGTAATTTGTTAAGGACTTCTTTACTGAACCCGTTGACTATCAAAGCAATGGCTTTATCAGTATCTATACCACGTTGGTTACAATAGAACAGTTGATCTTCACCAATTTTTGAAGTAGTGGCCTCGTGTTCAATTTGTGCGGTTTTATTTTTTGCTTCAATATATGGAAATGTGTGTGCACCACATTGATTGCCCATTAAGAGTGAATCGCATTGCGAAAAGTTACGAGCATTATCCGCTCTTTTAGCTACCTGAACCAACCCACGATATGAATTTTGTGATTTTCCGGCAGAGATACCTTTAGAAATAATGGTGCTCTTGGTATTTTTTCCTAAATGGATCATTTTAGTACCTGTATCAGCTTGCTGGTAATTGTTGGTAACGGCTATTGAGTAAAATTCTCCAACTGAATTATCACCTTTTAGCACACATGAAGGGTATTTCCAAGTAACGGCAGAGCCTGTTTCTACTTGTGTCCATGAAATTTTAGCATTGGTTTCACAAAGTCCACGTTTGGTTACAAAGTTAAAGACACCGCCTTTACCATCTTTACCACCTGGAAACCAGTTTTGAACTGTAGAATATTTTATTTCAGCATTGTCAAGCGCAATCAATTCAACGACTGCTGCATGTAACTGATTTTCATCACGTTGAGGGGCTGTACATCCTTCCAAATAACTTACATAACTGCCTTCATCGGCAATAACCAACGTACGTTCAAACTGACCAGTACCACCTTCATTAATGCGGAAATAGGTTGAAAGTTCCATAGGGCAATGTACTCCTTTAGGGATATAACAGAAAGAACCATCACTAAACACAGCACTATTCAAAGCCGCGTAGAAATTATCAGTTTTTGGAACAACCGATCCAATATATTTCTTAACAAGATCAGGATGTTTTTGAATAGCTTCCGAAATGGGCATAAAAATGATTCCTTTTTCAGCCAGTGTTTCTTTAAAAGTGGTAGCCACAGAAACAGAATCCATAACTATATCTACGGCTACTCCAGAAAGTCGCTTTTGCTCTTCTATAGAGATACCTAGTTTTTCAAAAGTCTTTAACAGTTCAGGGTCAACTTGATCTAAACTTTCAAGCTCTGGTTTTTTCTTAGGTGCAGAATAGTAAGAGATATTTTGAAAATTAGGTTTTTCGTATTTAACATTTGCCCAGTCGGGTTCTTCCATTTGTTGCCAAATTCGGAAAGCCTCTAAACGCCAATCGGTCATCCACTCGGGTTCATTTTTCTTTTTAGAGATAGC
>JAGQYU010000183.1 GCA_020435885.1 Flavobacteriaceae bacterium | reverse complement strand
TTAAAATAACTTCCCCATCTTAAGAAATTAAATAAAAAATATATAATCCAAAAATAAACATGGTACTTTAATGGTATTCTATTACTATTGTTATTAACTACATAAGCATGGTTTTTCATTTTTAAATTGAGTAATTGTTATTGTTTATTGACTCAAATGTAATAATTATTTTAAGTAAATAAATTAAATGTTAAATGCAGATAAACGTCCAAACATGTTTGTAGTACGATACTTGTTTTTCATTTGCTATTTAATGTTGTTTGTATATAAAATTTTATATAACTCATACAAATAACTACTTTCCGTAGAAGTTTTAACTAATTTAATATAATTTATACATGAAAAAAATTAACTTTTTACTGATTACAGTTTTTTCTGTGCTCATTACTATTAGTAGCTATGCACAAGAAAAAACCATAACCGGTACAGTAACATCAAAATCTGATGGCACAGCATTACCGGGAGTAAACATTATTGTTCAGGGAACTACAAGAGGTGCCCAGACTGATTTTGAAGGTAACTATTCAATTACAGCTTCTGTTGGAGAAGTTTTGAATTTTTCTTTCATTGGAATGAAAGCAGTATCTATTACTGTTGGAGATTCTAATGTAATTAACGTAGTACTTGAGGAAGATGCTGCTAGTTTAGACGAAGTAGTGGTAACAGCTCTTGGCATTAGCCGTGAGAAAAAGTCACTTGGTTATGCTGTAACAGAGTTACAATCTGAAGAAATCAATACAGTAAAAAACCATAACGTTGCTAACTCTTTAGTAGGTAAAGTTGCGGGGCTGGTAGTTAATCAATCTGGTGGTGTTGGATCGGGTTCACGTATTACTATAAGAGGTAATAATTCCATTACAGGGAGTAGCCAAGCTTTAATTGTAGTAGATGGTGTCCCTATAGATGCCTCTGGTTCAGAGTCAGGAGGAAGTGTATATAATAGTACGGTAACTGGTGGTGGTATAACTGATATTAACCCTGAGGATATTGAATCAGTATCAGTATTAAAAGGTCCTAATGCAGCAGCCTTATATGGTTCTCGAGCTGCTCGTGGTGTCCTTTTAATTACAACCAAAAAAGGGGCAAAAAACAAAGGTTTGGGAATTTCAATCAATTCAAATATAACTTTTGAAAATCCCATGTTTTTGCCAGATTACCAAAATCAGTATGGTCAAGGCAGTAACGGTACTGCTCCAGCTACTTTAAATGACTTAACTGGAAGTTCTTGGGGAGCTGCTTTAGATGGGTCTCAGCAATTATATTATACAGGAGAGCAAAGGTCTTATTCAGCTCAACCTAATAACGTAGAAGACTTTTTTGAAACTGGAGTACAAAGTATTAATTCCATAGCTTTAGATCAAGGTGGTGAAAACTATAGTACTCGTTTTTCATATACCAACAACACGTCATCATCAATGTTGCCTAATTCTGAATTAAAAAGTCACAACTTTAATTTAAGGTCTATTTTCGATTTATCTGATAAATTAAGTATTGATACTAAAGCAACTTATTTTACTCAAGAGTTAAACAATAGGGTAAATATTGGTACTGAAGGTGTTTTAGCATATGTATATACTATGCCAAGGAATATAGCTATAAGTGATCTAGAAAGGTTTCAAGTAGAAAATCCTTCAGCTTATGATATTCCAACTGGCCAAAATGAGTATCAGGTAATCAGTTATGGCATTCCTGGTGGAACTACAGGCAACCCCTATTGGATGTTAAGACATGATATTAATGATCAAAAAAGGAATCGTTTTTTAGGTGTTGCTAGAGTAAACTATGAAATAAATGATTGGTTATCAGCATTTATTCGTATTGGTGCTGATGTAACAGATGTTAGATCAGAAAGCGTAGAATGGCCAGGTCATCATTTCCAACTTTGGGGTAGGCTAAATGTCGATTCCAATAAATATGTAGAAATGAATACAGATTTTCTATTAACAGCAACAAAAGATATATCAGACAAATTAAATGTAATAGCCAGTGTTGGAGGAAATCTTTTGAAACAAACTTTTGAAGGTATTTCAGTATCAGGTAGTCAATTTAAAATTCCTACTAGAGCTTTTATTGGCAATACCAATATCCAAACAAATGGGCAAACCCCATTTGGAATGCGGAAAGTAAATTCACTGTATGGTTCCGTAAATTTAGCCTATGATAATTTTATGTACCTTGACATTACTGGTAGAAATGACTGGTTTTCTACTTTAAAAAATCGTTCCTATTTTTATCCTTCTGTAAGCTACTCTGTTTTAATTGATCGTTTTATTGATCCTGAAAAAGATGTATTTAATATGTTAAAATTAAGAGCTAGTTGGGCGGATGTTGGTAATGACACTGACTCATATTTAATAAACCAAACATTTCCATTACCTGGTCAAGGCTATTTAGGTCTGACTGTTTTAACAACACCTGAACTCCGTTACAATGAAGATTTAAAACCTGAAAGTATAAGATCTTCAGAGTTTGGTGTCGAAATGAAACTCTTCAAAAACAGACTTTACTCTGAGTTATCTATCTATAAAATTACCACTAAGGATATGATTTTTCAAATTCCAGCCCCAACCGGTGCTGTATTTGAGAAATTTCTTGAAAATATTGGAGAGCTAGAAAATAAAGGTGTTGAGGTTTTAATTGGAGGAATTCCTGCTAAAACAGAAAACTTTTCTTGGGATGTTTCCTTAAACTTTTCAAGAAATAAAAATAAGCTGAAAGATCTAATTGAGGGTATAACTATTACAACTCTTAATTCAACAAACAGTGGTAATGTTTCTATTGTTGCAGAAGTAGGAGGAAGTGTTGGAGATATTTATGGTACTGTATGGGATAGAGATGAAAGTGGGAATTTATTAGTAAATGCTGAAGGCTTACCAATTGCTTCTTCTGATAAAGTGTATTTGGGAAATGCGCAACCTGACTGGATTGCAGGCCTTAGCAATACATTAACCTATAAAAACTTTGCATTAAGGTTTTTGATTGATGCTAGATTTGGAGGGGAAATCTATTCAGGTACATCAGCCAGTTTAGACAATAGTGGTGCATCAGAGCGTTCATTACAATACCGTAATGGTGGAGTTGTATTAGATGCAATAAACACAAGTACTAATGCCCAAAATACTGTAAATATAACTGCGCAAGACTATTGGGGAAGATATTCCACTATAGCAGAAAATTACGTGTATGATCAGACCAATATACGATTAAGAGAATTTGCTCTAAGTTATAACTTACCAAGTTCTGCCGCTGAGAAAATTGGAATGAGAAGTGCATCAATTGGATTGATAGGTAGAAATTTATTTTTCTTCTCCAAAAAAGCAGAAGATATAGACCCCGAGGTTGCATTAGGAACATCTCTTTCTTCTCAAGGTATTGCAGTCAATAATGTACCTACTGTTAAAAGTTTAGGTCTTAACATTTCACTAAAATTTTAAATAAAATGAAAACTATTTATAATAAAATTTGTCTTTTAATATTAATAGCTCTTACTGCTGTTAGTTGCTCTGACTTTGATGAGATTAACCAAAAACCTGATGGCATAACAGCTGATGAAGTTAGTGCTAAGTTTTTCCTAACAGGTACTCAAATTCTGTTATATGCTCCGGATAGATATCCTTACTGGAGAGCTCAATTGATCCATGCAGATAGATATGCTGGCCAATTTACTTTCGGTTTTAGTGGAAGTTGGTGGAATGACGGTTTAAGTTATAATTATAATTCTGGATATACTGATGCAGCTTTTGACTGGATGAGTGGTTATGCAGGAACACTAGCCACATATATGACGTTTGTTGAATCAGGCGGATTATTAGAAAACGAAAAATACTACGCTATGGGCTTAATAATGAAAGGGCTTTACTACCAAATGTATACAGACACTTTTGGTATGGTTCCATATTCTGAGGTTGGAAACCCAGATATAGTTTCTCCTAAATTTGATAGTCAAGCTGATATCTATCAGGGAGTTATTGCCGAGCTTGATGAAGCAATGCAATTAATAGGTGATGCAACAGAAATTGGTGATGGATTAGCTGGTAATGACCTCTTCTTTTATGGAGATTTGCAAGGTTGGAAAAAATTAGCAAATACATTAAAATTAAGAATAGCATTAAGAGCTCAAGGAGCTACCGGAGCTTCTTTTGCTGATGCAGCAGTAACATCAGCAATGGGGTCTGATTTACTTATAGCTGATAATGTGCTAATGGAAAAAGATACTGAAATTAGCCAGTGGAGTAATGCCGCCTATGGTGATATCTGGCATAATTTTGGAGGTTTAGGATCCAAATGGAAGGTAGGAGAAGTTTTAATTAATTATTTGAGAGATAATAACGATCCTAGATTACCTTTCTATGCTCAACCTATTGAAGGAGGTGAAGTTGTATTTACAAAACCAGCTGATGGTTCTGGTGTAGCATTATTTGACAAACATGTAAATTTCATCCTTGGAAAATTAGATGATGCTAATGTGTCCTATACAAGAATAAATGGTAGTAATACTGTAACAATTACTATTGCACCCGGTGAGTACTATGTCGGTCAACCATCTAGGCTAAATGGTGATATTTATACGCATGTAAAATCAGAATTATTTTCATTTCCTGCAGAAATTATAACAAATCCTAAAAACCAAGGCAAAGAAATAAGACGTGAGTTGGTTTTTTCAGCAGCTGAAGGAAACTTTTTACAAGCTGAAGCAATTATCAAAGGGTTGGCTACTGGAGATGCTGAAGCTTTATATCAAGAGGGGCTTAGACAAGCAATGAAATTATGGGATGTTGCAGATAGTGATATTAACACTTTTATAGCCAACGAAGATATGGCACTCTTAAATGGAAGTACAGATGAAAATTTAGAAAAAATAGCTATTCAACGTTGGATTGCGGCTTATACTGATGGTTTTGAAGCTTGGGCTATTGTTAGAGATACTGGCTATCCATCTGAATTAGCCAATGGAGTATCTGATTATGATATTTTTAGTAGTGGAGATTTAAATGGACAATATCCTGCAAGAATGCGTTATGGTAATGCCGCTTATAATACTAATGGAGTTAATACAGAAGCAGCAGTTGCAATTCAAGGTCCAGATGTTCAAGCAACCAAAATGTGGTGGGCAAAATAATTTTTTCGGAGTTTAAATGATTTTTCTTAAAGTTCATTCTAAATATTTTGAATTAGTTAGTTTTTGAAGAATAAACGGGATAATTTTTTCCCGTTTATTTTTTCTTAAAAAAGTTTATTGAAAAATATGCAGCAAGTAGTAGATAAAATATCAATATCGTATAGCCCACCAGGCAAATTTGAAGAGACAAGATTTGAAAAGATTCATAATATCATCTTCCAAAATTCTCAAGAAGCTTCCATTGTAGTTGCTCAAGAAATTGCAGAACTCATCAGAAAAAAAGCAAAAGAGAATAAAAACTGCGTATTAGGGCTGGCAACAGGATCATCGCCTATTAAGGTGTATGAGGAATTGGTACGCATGCACAAAGAAGAAGGGTTGAGTTTTGCAAATGTAATTACTTTCAATCTTGATGAATATTTCCCTATGGATAAGGATAACATTCAAAGCTATCATTATTTTATGCACGAGCATTTGTTTGATCATATTGATATTCATCCTGATAATATTCATATACCTGATGGTTCAATTAAAAGTGAAGACATCTATCAATACTGTATTGATTATGAAATGCAGATAAAAAAGGCTGGTGGCCTCGATTTTCAACTGTTAGGTATCGGTAGAACAGGTCACGTAGGGTTTAACGAGCCTGGTTCACACCTTAATTCCGGTACCCGAAGTATCACATTAGATCACCTTACCAGAGCTGACGCCGCACCTGCTTTCCTTGGAATAGACAATGTACCCAGAAAAGCAATAACCATGGGTATTGGTACTATCAAAAAAGCAAAAAGGATTGTACTATTGGC
>JAGQYU010000182.1:265-12646 GCA_020435885.1 Flavobacteriaceae bacterium | reverse complement strand
CCTCATATAAAATATTTATTAATTTTCGCAAATTAAATTTTATTATAATAATAACTTTGTAAAAAATGCAAAAGCAATTTATTCAGTATTTAAAAGAAAAACTACCTGAAAATGCTTCATTTGTAGATGAAGTTGCCTCGGTATTAGATATCGGTTATGATGCAGCTTATAGAAGAGTTAACTTAAAAACCAATTTATCATTAGAAGAGAGTGTGAAGCTCGCCAAGCATTTTAAAATTTCATTAAATAAATTGTTTGAAGTTGGTAGCCAACAAACCATTTTAACAGAACGATCGCCTCAAATAATAGATACATCACACTTGGAGCAATATTTTACAAAATCTATTGAAAATCTGACTCCTTTAACTAAACTTAAAAGCGCATCATTAATCTATTCTGCTAAAGACATCCCTCTTTTTTATACATTAAAAGATTCTTATTTAACCAGATACAAAATATTTGTTTGGTTAAAGATTGCCAATCAAGAGATGACCAAGAACAAAATTTCTTTTGATGATTTCATCGAAACAATTCCCGATTCTCTTTTAGAAAAAGCTTTTCAATTGAGTGATACTTATAATTTTATAAGCATTACTGAATTTTGGAATGATAATACCATAAACGGCACCATTCAGCAAATACTATATTTCTACGAATCTCAATTATTGTCTAAAAATTTGGCACTAAAATTATGTGATGATTTAGAGGAAATCATTCACCATGTAGAAAAGCAAACTATCCAACAAAGTATTATTAACTCAAAAAATAATGCAGCTTATAAACTTTACAAAAGCGACTTACTTACAATGAGCAACATCTTATTAGTTAAAACTTCTTTTAAAAAAGTATTTTTTGTGCCATATACAGTACTTGAATATCTAAAAGTTGAACATCAAGATACTTGCAATATTATGGAAGACTTTTTTCAGAAACAAATGACTAATTCTAAACTACTCGTCCATTCAGGAGAAAAGGACAGAACACTCTTTTTTAATAAAATGTTACATAAAATTAATAAGCTTAGAAGCCATATAATAATAGATGAGAATCATGGTTTTGAATAAAACAAAAGCTTCCCATTTCTGGGAAGCTTTCTATTGATAAATACAATCAAAAAACCCTTACTATTTAGAAGAAAATCTAAAATTGATTGATCTATCAAATAACGGAGACCCTGTCAAACCTCCATCGCTAAACACTCTTGAACATATAACAAAGTTTATTGTTTTAGACACTTTTTCTTTTGGGGCAATTTTCCCAATCTCTAAAGTCAATAGTGTTTATTTTAATCTTCACCTATTATTTTTATTATCGAATCATTAATTATTTTAATAGGAAAAATCTGTTTTCCATCTTTTGTCTGTACTATTAAATTAATGTTGTCTATGGCTTCTATTTTGCCTTTTACATCACCAATTTTTATAACATCGCCAACTGATAATGTTTTTCTTGTATAAAATCCAAATAATAACCTTTGAATAATTTCTTTAGAGCCCAACCCAAAAGCAAGTGTAAAGGCAAACAATAACGCTCCTAGTATTAATGTCAAATTATTGGTAATTATTCCCGTATCAACACCCGCTTGATTTAAAGCTGTTATAGTAATAATTACAACCAGCACATAAAAAATGATATTGCCAATAAATTTAGAACCTCCTAAATTGAATGATTTGAATAGCGAGTTTACTGCATTTCTAATAATACTGGCTATGTAAACGCCTATCATAAATATGGCTATTGCACTGAAAAGTTTTGGAAGATATCTGATTAAGTTTCCAATTTCTTGTGATATGACTTCTAACCCCAACACATCTGAAATCACAATAACTATCAATAGAATAACTATCCACTTTACAGCGCCTATTATTAATTTTTCAAGATTGATTTTAAATTCAGATTGATTAAATATTTCTATTTCATTCAATTTATCTGCCCACTTATCAATTTTAGTGAGTCGCAATGCTTTTTTAACGATATATGTTATTATTTTAACTGCAATCCAACCAGCAAGCAAAATGATTATTACCAATAATAATTTGGGTAAAAAATCAACAATAGCTTGCCATATATCACTTAAAAAGTTTAGGTTGATGTCTTCTAATTGTAAGGGTATTTTCATCTTAAACTTTATTAAAAATTATTATTCCTTTTTGTTACGTTTTAATCGTAATAAATTATCAAAAGTCTCTGGATATTTGACAGTAAACAAGTCCGCAACATCAATAGTCAGTTTTATAAATGAAATATCATTCATAATCTTTTCCTTTAACATAACAGGAAGCTCTTCTTGGTTTAATATTTCTCTAAACGGATTGTCCACTTTAAACTTTTTTATATGCTTCCATCACTTTTTCTTTAGCCCTTTTTAGTCGCATTTTTACAGCGCTTTCTCCTATTTCAAGTGCAGATTGTATCTCTTTAATAGACAACTCGTCTTGATATTTAAGGAGTAATATCATTTTATCATTAGGATCAATTAACTCTAATGCCCCTTTAAGTCTTTTTGCTTTAAGCTGAAGAATATCTTCATCCGTAATATCATCAACTGTTTCTCCATTTTCTCCAACATTACTCACTTCTTCATTTTTCTTATACGAGTTTCGTTGCAAATAATTAACACAATAATTGTATGTAAAAGAATACAGCCATGTTGAAAATTTAGACTTACCTTGATAAGTGTTTAGCTTTACAAACATCTTTATAAAAATATCGTGGGTTAAATCTTCAGCTTCTTCTTTAGATTTTGCAAACCCTAAACATTTATTATAAACTATTGCTGCAAACCTATCGTAGAGTTCTGCAAACAAAACACTATCTCTGGTCTTTACTATTTCTTTGACCAGTTCTTCATCAGTCCAACCACTAATTTCTGCAGTACTTTTCAAACAGATTTATATTCTTCTTATTTTTTAGACACACTTGGCGTAAAAAAGTCACATTTATTAAAAATAATTTTTTTTTGTAACATTTTTAAGTATATCTCCGTATATATGAATACATGACAGAAATTAAGGAATTAATATAATAACAATTTCATGAGACAACTTAAGATTACAAAACAGGTTACTAACCGCGAAACCGCCTCACTTGACAAATATTTACAAGAAATTGGTAAAGTTGATCTGATTACTGCAGACCAAGAGGTAGAATTGGCACAACGTATTAAAGCCGGAGACCAAGTAGCTTTAGAGCGTTTAACCAAAGCTAATTTACGTTTCGTTGTATCGGTAGCTAAACAATATCAAAATCAAGGGCTTACACTTCCTGATCTTATCAATGAAGGAAATCTAGGACTTATCAAAGCTGCCAAGCGTTTTGATGAAACCAGAGGTTTTAAGTTCATTTCGTATGCGGTTTGGTGGATACGCCAATCTATTTTACAAGCCTTAGCTGAACAGTCTAGAATTGTACGTTTACCACTTAACAAGATCGGTTCTATCAATAAGATTAATAAAACATATGCACGTTTAGAGCAAGAAAATGAAAGACCTCCTTCTGCAGAAGAGATTGCTAAAGAATTGGATATGACCGTAAATGATGTTAAAGAGTCTTTAAAAAATTCTGGTCGTCATATTTCTATGGATGCTCCTTTAATTGAAGGTGAGGATTCTAACTTATACGATGTATTGAATACAGGTGAATCTCCAAATCCGGATAGAAGCCTTTTACATGAATCATTAAAAGTGGAGATTGAACGTGCACTTGAAACCCTTACACCAAGAGAAGCCGATGTAGTATCTTTATACTTCGGTTTAGGTGATGCACATCCTATGACATTGGAAGAAATAGGTGAAACTTTTGATTTAACCCGTGAAAGGGTACGTCAAATAAAAGAAAAAGCAATTAGAAGATTAAAACACACTTCTAGAAGTAAAATTTTAAGAACGTATTTGGGTTAATTTTTATACTTTTACAATTAATGAGTAGTCAAATAAACTATTCGTTTTTTGATTAATGAATGGAAAACTCTCAACAATGTTGAGAGTTTTCTCTTTTATAGTAGTATTTTTGCAAAAAATAACCTACATGAGCCATTTAATAGCACCTTCCATTTTAGCTGCCGATTTCGGTAACTTGCAACGAGATATTGAAATGATCAATAACAGTGAAGCTGATTGGATTCACGTTGACGTGATGGACGGTCTGTTTGTGCCTAATATTTCTTTCGGAGTTCCTGTAATTAAAGCTGTGCAAAAACATGCAAAAAAGATGCTTGATGTACATTTAATGATCGTTGATCCGGATAGGTACATCGTAAATTTTAAAAATGCAGGGGCAGGTTTGCTAACAGTACATTATGAGGCTTGTAACCATTTAAACCGAACCGTTCAAGCTATTAAAGCCGAAGGAATGCAAGCAGGTGTTTCATTGAACCCACACACACCAATTGCTGTTTTGGAAGATATTATTTTAGATTTAGACCTTGTTTTATTGATGAGTGTAAACCCAGGTTTTGGCGGGCAACAGTTTATTGAAAATACTTACAAAAAAATAATTCAGTTACGAGATCTAATTGATAAATCTGGCTCTAAAGCATTGATAGAAATTGACGGTGGTGTTACCGATAAAAATGCTCATAAATTGCTAACTGCCGGAGCAGATGTGTTAGTTGCCGGAAGTTTTGTGTTTAAAAGCGAAAATCCTATTCAAACAATTGCCGAACTGAAAAATTTCTGATAATAAGATTATTCACTCTGCTCAGAATGACATTCTAATATCCTTTATATTTAACTGAAGTGATGTGTTACCATTCCATTGATTTTCTTCAATAGTAAAAACAATATCAAAAGAATTGCTTTTAGCAATTTCATCATAATGATGCGCTAAATTAAAACCTATTCCATTAATCTTAACTCCATCATTAGAAACCATATCAAGCTTTAAATGACTTTCATCACTACCTACTTTTCTGCTGTAACCAGTGTCCTTTAATCCTTTTGTTAAAAAAACAGGTTTCATATTTTGAGGACCAAAAGGAGCTAATTGTTTTAAAATACGGTAGAATTTTGGCGTTATGTCCGCTATCTCGATTTCCAAATCAATTTTAATTTCTGGAGTTAATAATTCATCCTGAATGGTAATCTTTACTACATTTTCAAAATGTTTTTTAAACCCTTCGTAATTTTCTTCCAGCAATGTAAGTCCGGCTGCATACTTATGTCCGCCAAACTGCTCAATATATTCAGAACACTGTTCCAACGCATTGTAAATGTCAAAACCACTGACTGAACGTGCCGAAGCAGCCAACTTATCACCATTTTTAGTAAAAACCAAGGTTGGTCTGTAATACGTTTCTATCAATCTTGAAGCCACAATGCCAATAACCCCTTTGTGCCAATTACTTTGATAAACTACCGTAGTAAAGTTTTCAGTTTCATCATTTATTTCAATCTGAAGTAAAGCTTCCTTAGTAATTATTTCGTCCAGATTTTTCCTATCAGTATTAAACTGCTCTATTCCCCAAGCCATTGAACAAGCAGTGTCAAAATCCGTTTGTGTTAGCAATTCAACTGCATGATTTCCATGCTTCATACGCCCTGCTGCATTAATTCTCGGGGCAATAATAAAAACCACATCGGTTATAGTAAGTGTTTCTTTTTTTATTTGGTGTATTAATGCTTTTATACCTGGTCTTGGATTGCAGTTAATCTGTTGCAACCCAAAATGTGCAAGTATCCTGTTTTCTCCTGTTATGGGAACAATATCTGCAGCAATGGCGGTTGCAACCAGATCAAGATATGGTTTTAATTGCTCCACTTCTCCACCTCTATTTGAAGCTATCGCTTGTATTAATTTAAAGCCAACGCCACATCCACACAGTTCATCATACGGATACTGACAATCATCTCTTTTAGGGTCCAAAACAGCAATGGCTTTTGGTAACCTAGCTCCTGGTCGATGATGATCACAAATAATGAAATCAATTCCTTTTTTAGTGGCATACTCAACTTTATCTATGGCTTTGATGCCACAATCCAATGCTATGATCAAAGAAAAATCATTGTCTTCAGCAAAATCGATTCCTTGAAATGACACTCCGTACCCTTCTTCATATCTATCAGGAATATAAGTAGCCACGTTAGTGGTAAGTGTTCTTAAATATGAAGAGACTAATGAAACTGCCGTTGTGCCATCTACATCATAATCACCATAAACCAACATATTTTCGTTATTCTTAATGGCCTTTTCTATACGATCAACTGCTTTTTGCATATCTGCCATCAGAAAAGGATCGTGGAGTTCATCCAGACTAGGCCTAAAAAAAGATTTTGCTTTTTCAAAAGTATCAATACCCCGTTGGACCAATAATGCAGCAATGGTTGTATTTACATTAATTTCTTTGGCAATATGATTTATCTTTTCCTCAGAAGGTTTGTCTTTTAATGTCCAACGCATTTTATTTTTGTAACAAATGTATGCTAAATTACTGTTATTCCAAGCTCCTGAAAGCTCTCAAACATTGAATCTGTTGGCTCTTTTTCAGTAATAATGGTATCTATTTTATGAATAGGAGCTGCTGCATAACGTTCTACTTTCATTATTTTATCACTGGTGGACATTGCTACTACATAATCTGAAACATCTATCATTGTTTTTTTTATGTGAGATACCTCCCAATCGGGTTCTGTAAATCCTCTTATGGTATCAATACCCCCTGTTCCCATAAAACACATGTCAGCTCTTATATTGGATATAGAGTTAATTACATCTATACCTGTGGTAACCTGCGCACCCTTATTAAGTTTTCCACCAATAAAAATAACTTCGATGGATGGATGATGTGTTAATTCCAATGCTACAGGTAAACTATAGGTAAAAATAGTTGCATTAGTTTTAGAAGGAATAATCTTAGCTAATTGTAAATTAGTGGTACTACCACTCATTATTATAACTTGTCCATCATGAATTAATTTAACAGCCTTTTGAGCAATTATTTCTTTCTTGTCAATATCAAAAATACTACGTTCATCATAAGTTTTTATTTTATTCTCTATTGACAAAGCCCCTCCATGTACCTTATAAAGGAGTCTTTTTGCTTCTAATTCCTTTAAATCTCTTCTGACAGTATCTTCAGAAACATTAAGTTCCTCACTTAACTTGGTTGATAATACCTTTCGGTTAATATGTAGTTTATTTAATATAACCTGATGCCTTTCCTCTTTTAGCATTTTATTAATAATTTTTTTATAAAGTTGCAAAAACAGGAACAAAAAAGCAAATTTAACGCACAATAATGCAACAACTTATCTTTTTTTTACTAGATTTACATTCTACTAATTCAAATTATCATTCTATGAGAAAAAAACTTACTCTTTCTTTTCTTGTATTTCTTACATCAACATTTTCTTTACTTTTTGCACAAACTACTACAGTTAGCGGTAAAGTAAGTGATGCTGATGGCAATGGTTTGCCAGGTGTAAACATTCAAGTTAAAGGAACAAGCACAGGAACATCATCAGATTTTCATGGTAACTATGAGATAAAAGCATCTCAAGGAGACATACTTGTCTTTTCTTTCTTAGGCTATTCTCCAAAAGAAGTTGTTATTACCGGATCTACTTTAAATGTTACTTTAGAAGAAAGTGCCAGTCAACTTGATGAAGTTATAGTAACTGCTTTTGGTATTGAAAGGAGTGAGAGGGAACTGGGTTATGCAGCTACAAGAATTGAAGCCGAAGATTTGGTTGTTACTGGTAAAACCAATGCAATTACAGCATTACAAGGCGAAGTTCCAGGTTTAAGAATAACCAAGACCTCTGGTTCTGTAGGTGGCGGTATTGATATCCTTATAAGAGGGTTAACCTCTATGGATCCTTCTACTCCAAGTACACCTCTTATCATTGTTGACGGTGTGCCTTTAAACAATGATACTTATGTGCCTTCTTTAACCGGAAGTGGAGAAAATGCTTGGGTATCAAGTAGTGAAAAATATTCCGCATCTTCAAGATCAGCTGACCTGAATCCTGATGATATAGAATCTTTTAACATTTTAAAAGGTGCGGCCGCAACAGCCCTATATGGTAATAGAGCTGGTAATGGGGCTATTATTATTACTACTAAAAAGGGCAAGCAAGGTAAGCCTAAAATGACTTTATCTTCGAATATTTCTTCCAGTAAAGTAACACAAACCCCAGACCTACAAAATGTGTTCAGAGAAGGGCGATATGGAAGACCTTATAGGCTTTATACACCTGAAACTGAAGATGGTTATACTATTACAGGTGTTGGTAGTGGTAATGGGCCGTATACATGGGGGGTTCGTTATTCTGATGACAGTTTTGAATATAATGGTACTGTAGTTGATCTAACAAACGACAAATATTATGATCCATATGATATGTTTGATAATGGAATAAATATTAACACTAGCTTTAGTTTAGCCGGTGCAACAGAAAAATTCAATTACTATATGTCTGTTGCTAACAATCAAGAAGATGGTATAATTCCTAAAACTGATTATAACAGAACTAGTTATAGAGTTAATACAACTTATAATGTTACTGATAAGTTTACCATCAATTCCTCTTTTGCTCTTACAAATTCTGACTCTCGTAAGCCGACTGGTGGAGATAAATCTATTATAAGTGCCCTTGGTTATTGGACGCCTACTTTCCCTGTTACTGACTATTTAAACCCAGATGGCACTCGTAGGAATCCTTATCCTGGTTTTATCGATAACCCCCTTTATAATGCTGAATTTAGTTCGCTTACTGAAGATACTAATCGTTGGATAGCAAAGGGTAATCTAAATTGGAAACCTCTAGATTGGTTAAGCCTAAACTATGCATTACAGTTTGATAATTACACCTCTAGATATCACCGCTTTGTTGCCCCTGATACAGATGAAGGGTCGGGTGAAAATGGTTTCATTGTAGATCAAGATTTGATATTTAAAGGACTAGAATCTAACTTTTTAGTTACTTTTACTCATGATTTTTCTGATGATATTCGCTCTTCTTTATTATTAGGTAATCAAGTTACTAGTGGTTCTTGGGAATCAAATAGGATGTATGGCGAAAACTTACAATTTCCACACGACACTCATATAAGTAATGCTCAAGAAAATTTTAGTGTCTCAAATTCTCTTAGTAGAGACAGAAATATTGGTGTTTTTGGTGAGTTTAAAGTTGATTTTTACAATAAGTTATTTGTATCAATAACCGGTAGAAATGACTGGCTTTCTAAAATGCCTAATAATAAATCTGTATTTTACCCTTCTGTTAGTATTGCTTATGATTTAAAAGAAGATTTATTTAAAACAAGTAATAAAGTATCTTTTGCTAAATTAAGACTTTCATATGCTCAAGTTGGTACAGGGCTATCCCGAACCATTACCAATAAATTAGGAAGAGCTTCAGGTTTCCCTTGGGATGGAATCGGTGGCTATGAATATAGCGATACTAAAATAGATCCTAATATCAAACCTCAATTAAAAAAGGGATGGGAAATTGGTGCTGACGTAAGATTCTTCAATAATCGTTTGAGAATGGATTATAGTTATTTTAATGATAAAATTACAAAGTCCATTTTTGGTGTTGCCACACCTTCATCTACAGGTTATACTCAATTATGGAGAAATGCCGGAGAGTATACCACTTATGGGCATGAAATTGCTTTAAGTGGAGATATTATTAAAAACGATGATTTTTCATTTACTATAAATTATACTTTTGATACCTATGACGGAAAAGTAACGAGCCTCCCTGATGACGTTCCTTACATAGACTTTTTGTCTCCTGATCCTGATCCTACTGGCGCCAGAATATATCTACAGCCAAGAGAAGGTGATAAAATTGGTGCCATTTATGGTTATCTGTCTAATAGAACCGAGGATGGACAATTGATATTAGACAGTAATGGTTTGCCTACAACCGATTTTGACAACTTATTACAAGTTGGTGATGCTACACCAGATTTTACTATGGGATTTGGCAATACCATTAAATGGAAAGATTTAAGGTTCAATTTTCTATTTGAATGGAAAAAAGGAGGAGATAAATATACATGGACTCGTTATGTAACTAATAGATTTGGAAGTTCGCAATATACAATGCAGTTTAGACAAGGTGACACTTATGTTTTTGACGGTGTTATGGAAGACCCAGACAATCCAGGTTCATATATTCCTAATACTACTGAGGTTGATACTTCTCCTACTTCATCTGCATTATATGGATTGTTTAACAATACAGCAAATTGGAGAAGAAATGCAGAAGTGCTACTTCAAGATGCTTCTTGGGTAAAACTAAGAAATATTAGTCTTTCATATTCTCTAGGAGAAAATATTCACGGTATTAAGTTTATTGATGATATTAAGATGGAAGTAAGTGCCAATAACATTCTACTTTGGACTCCTTTTGATGGTTATGATCCAGAAGGTACTGATTATAGTGCCGGAAATCCTGGGCTTGCAGCATTTACCGGTAGAGGTATTCCTCTAACTGAGTCTTACACTTTTGGAATTACATTTAATTTTTAAATTAAGTAAAAATGAAAAATAAAATAATAAAATTAATTTTATCATTAATTGCTGCTTTTTTTATAACAAGTTGTAGTGATTATCTGGATGTTAACACTCAACCTGGACAAAAAGATGAAGATGAATTAGCAATGAAAGACCTTTTGGCCCCTGTTTTAAAAAATACAGTAACATCAAATTATTACGCTGCATCTGTAGTAAGCAACTATACTCAATATTTTGGAGGTTATGGTTATGCTGCCCAAGGTCAAAGTAGTTGTGCAAGTACTTGGAGTGTTATGTATACTGATGTATTTCCGAACCTTAAGCTTATTAAAGAAAAAGCTGCTGAATCTGGAGCCACACATTACAAGGCTGTTGCGGATATTATAACTGCAATAAATTTAAGTACTGCAGTAGAACTATGGGGAGATGTTGTCTATTCTGAAGCTACTCAACCTGAAACATATCAATATCCTTCTTTAGATGATGGCGAAACTGTTTATAGTCAAGCTTTACAGTTATTAGATGATGCCATTAGTGCTCTGCAAGGATCTGACAGTTCTGGCATAATTATGGAAGATGAAGATATGATATATGGTGGCGATTTAGATAAGTGGTTAAGAGCTGCTTATACCTATAAAGCAAGACTGCAATTAAAATTAATGAAAAATGGAGGCACATCAGCTTCAGATGTTTTAACTTCCATTAATAATGGATTTACTTCTAATGATGATGATTTTCAATTAAGTTATGTTGGAGCCCCTTCTAACAATCCTTATTATACTATTAATGTTACTCAAAGAAGTACTTCTAACTATTACAATGCTTTAAATGATCAGCTTATTAGTTTAATGAATGGAAACCAATATCCTTTTACATCTATAACTGAAGACCCTAGACTTTCTGCTATGTTCGTAAAAGAAATCGGCGTAGGTGTTTCAGCTCCAGCAACAGACCCTTGGAGAGGTTTTATGAATGGCGGAGATGGGGAAT
The DNA here is from genome assembly GCA_020435885.1 of Flavobacteriaceae bacterium. Taxonomy (GTDB): domain Bacteria; phylum Bacteroidota; class Bacteroidia; order Flavobacteriales; family Flavobacteriaceae; genus Aureibaculum. Next base: position 1,191 of record JAGQYU010000182.1, on the reverse strand, counting down.
CATCTGATGGTGAAAGTGGAAACACATTTTATAAAGATGGGGGATTTCACACAAGTTCAGACTCTCCACTAATTTTAATAACTTATGCAGAGGCAATGTTTATAAAAGCTGAAGCAGAATTCTTAAATGCAGGAGGAACTACCACTTCAACGGGTATCAATTCAGCAGGTTATAGTGCTTACTTAGCAGGAATTCAAGCCAACATGGATAAGCTAAGTGTTAGTGGCTCAAGCTATCTTGCCGATGCATCTGTTGACGTTGGAGAAGCAAACTTGCAATTACATAATATTATGAGAGAAAAATATATAGCCAATATTCATAATACGGAAACATATAATGATTTTAGACGCTATGATTTCTCATCTGATGTTTTTAAAGGCCTAGATATACGTATTCAACAGCCTGATGATGAATATTTAGGACAATGGTATAGAAGAGCTTATTATCCAGAAACAGGTGAAACAAATTCTAATCCTAATATTATCTCAGATGAATCGACATCTGTAACTGATATTTGGCTTTTCCAATAAAACTTTGTTTTTAAATAAAAAACCTCAGCAAAAGCTGAGGTTTTTTATTTACTGTTCATGATATTTTATCTCAGTGGTAAGTTTACAAAATTGTCTAAACATTTCCATAACTCCACAATAACGCTCTACAGATAAGTTTACTGCTTTTTCTATCTTATCTTTTTTAAACTCCTTATCATAGAAATTATAAGTAACGTGTACCTTATCATAGTATTTCGGATGTTCGTCAGTTAAATTAGCTTCTACTTCAATATCAAAAGCAGCAACTTCAGCTCTCATCTTTTTCAGTAAGGACTGTACATCTAATCCTGTACATCCAGACAAGGAAGATAGCATTAATGATTTAGGTCTATACCCTTTACCTTCACCTCCTACTTCTTCATCAGCATCTATCAT
>JAGQYU010000182.1:0-190 GCA_020435885.1 Flavobacteriaceae bacterium | reverse complement strand
ATCATAATTCTTCAGAATTTAATAGTTCTACTAATTTTTTAAGATCTTCTTTGGTATGATTAGCCGTTATTACTATCCTATTCATAGGATTTTTATAAGTAGGATATTTAAAACTGGCAATAATAATACCTTGGCGGTGCAAATTTCCGAAAATTGTATCACTATTGCTATAGATGACCGGATAATTCTT
>JAGQYU010000181.1:1854-2384 GCA_020435885.1 Flavobacteriaceae bacterium | reverse complement strand
ACTTTTGGCCTACCAAGAATATTATAATCTACATTCAAATATGGAATTGAAAAACCTGCTTTAGCCAAATGTAAATACCCATTAATATCAGGGTTTTCTAAAAGCCCTGTAATAGTTCCTATTCCGGAAACTTCACCTCTTATATTTTCAATAACATCTTTACCTAAAGCGTTGAGCAAGTTTAAATTAAAACGTGTCAGCTCATAATTTGCAATTATTGTTGGCCTTCTGGTAGTCAGATCAACTTCACCAACAACCAATAAATTGTTCAGGTTCTCTTTTTCAAGTTTTGCTTCTATATTATATCTCTCCACAGAGTTATCACCTCTTGCAATTAGCGATAATGTACCCTGATTTATATTATTTGTATAAAAATCATTAATTGTAAGATTAGCTAAGGGGAAAGACTCTCCATTAGTTTGAACATAATTTATATCTCCATTTACTAAACCTTTCAGTTTAAAATCCTCTATTTCCGGAGTTATACCCTCTAGTTTCACATTCTTTAGATTAAGCGTAACATCTTTATT
>JAGQYU010000181.1:0-1790 GCA_020435885.1 Flavobacteriaceae bacterium | reverse complement strand
ATCTTATCAATGGCAAATGTTTTTAAAGATTTATCAAAAACTATTTTATTTTGGTTGTTATCCGATGGATTTACCGACCATTCATTACCCTTAAACCTTATTTTTGAAGGTTTTAACCCAACAACAGATTTATTATTTTCATTGATAGTATGATAAAAACTCAAGTCAAATTCTTCATCCAATCGTTTGCCTCCTTTAAAATTTGTCCTAAAAAACAGTGTATCGTTCAACGTAATATTGATTAGATTCAAATCAGCAATATTATATTGTTTCGTATTTATCTTCTCAACACTCAACAAAGTGTTATAAAGTGGATTTTTGTTATCAATCTGAAGTTTAACATTATCCACTACATTATCATAAGCTTCTATTTTTGGTGATCTTACTGTTAACTCGAATTTTTCATCATCAGAAACGATCTTCCCCCTTATGGACGAATTAGGGCCTAATTTTACTTTAGGAAAGAAGACATCCACTATTTTATTATAAATCTTAAAGTTAAAATCAAGGAATTGCCCACCGGAAAATTTAGCAGGGTTATAATTGGCATAAATACTTCCTAAAGAGTTACCTGCTAATTTGCCTAACTCATTAAACTTAAAAATGCCTTTTACTCTTCCTTCTACAATATCAGTTGAATTGATGGTGATTGTCCGTACATTTTCATCATCAAACTCTGATGTTACATTAAAATCTTTAAAATAATAGCTGTCATTTTGATTAGTATATGAAGCATTGAAAAAATCAACTTGTCCCACCATATTATCAATAGAATTACCGCTAACCTTAAGATCAATTATGCCTTTTAAAATAGCTATAGAATCCCTTTTAAAAAGGTTAAGTTTATTAAAATCAGAATGATTTACCTCTGCTATAAAATCAAATTTATAAACATCTTCAGAAAGATCAGCTAACCCTTTAAAATCCATTTTAAGATTTGCGTCTCTTGAGATTAAAATACCATTAAACAGTTGATTTTTAAAAACGCCATTTACGTCAATATCCCTATAATTATAACCTTTATAGTGATATGATGACACATTTCCTTTTACGGAAGTATTTAACGTTTCCAGCTTAAAGCCAGAGCCTTTTACATCAGCCACCAAAGAAATATTACCCACCAAACTATCTTGAATTATTTCTCCAAAATCCAGATCAATAAACTCTACTTTTCCACTATAACTGGCATTATCAATATTATCAATGTTTGTAAGTTCCAGATCAGTAATCGATCTTCCCAAAGAGCTGTTGATATCTAATTGTGCATCAACCAGATGATTTGTAATATACGATTGGCCAACAATAGTAAATCTTCCAAATTTGTCTAACGTAGAAGGTAGCGTTTTACCAAGTATATTAGGTAGTAAAATGCGTAAACTCTGGTAATCGGATGATAACCGATGAAGCTGTGCACTTAGTGAGAATTCCTTCTCTTTTTCAAAAATATTTTTAAAATGAAAATTACCTTGAATAAGTGATGATCTATTCGAAACCAGATCAAGGTTATTCAATTTAAAATCGTTCAATGTTCCAGTAACATGTGTTGTAAAATTTACAACATCATTCTTGCCCAACTCACTGTAAAACTTATTAAGGTCTATGAGTGAGGCTTTTGAATCATCAAAAAAAGCATCTATCTGAACTTTGTTGTTAAAATCAGCCAAATCTTCTCGCTTATAACTAAAAGTAATATTTGATTTAACCTCAGAATACTCAGTTACCAGTACCGTATTACTCAGTTTCATACTTGTTTTGGTATAGGTAAAATCTGAACTTAAACTTTTTACTTG
>JAGQYU010000180.1 GCA_020435885.1 Flavobacteriaceae bacterium | reverse complement strand
TCAAGTAATGATTTTAGGATTCCAACTGCAAAGTCAGGAGTACCCATAAAAACAATTCTAATATCTCTTACCATTGACCAGTTCAATTTTATGCTGCGAATTTAGCCTTATTTTACCGGTATCCAATAATAATTGTAAGGTTGTTAGTATTGTTTGTGTATCTGCATCAAGTTCTGCCACAATTTCTCTGGAAGTCAATAATGGTTTTGATCTTAATGTTTCCAAAATTCTATCAGCAATTGAATGGAATTTATCTTTGCTAATATTTTCTTTTTGTAGGCAAACATCACAATTATTACATTTTACTGAAGTTTCCTCATCAAAATAGGAGAGTAGTACTATGTTTCTGCAAACAGTTTTATTGTTCACAAAATCAATAACTGCATTTATCTTTTCTTCTTTTACATTATTGAGTTGCTTTATATCTTTTGAAAATTTATTGACTGTCAGATCATCTTCTCTGGGAACTAAAAATTTAAGCAGGACACTGTTTTTGTTTTGATGATATTCAAGGATACCATCTTTAGCAAAATTTTGTAAAGCGTGTTTAATATCAGTTTCTTTTAGCTGTATTTTATTTGCCAAAGTAACCTCATTGATAGTCACATGCTGTTCAAAAACACCGCCATAACTACGCAATACAAGTTTTAAAATAGTAGAATTTGTCTTTTCAGAATATTCCAACACTTTTTGAGGTGTTTCGGTAAATAAAATGGTAGATTTTCTATTAAGGTCTTCATCTAAAAAAATGACCTGCTCTTTTTCAAGTAACTTTAAAATATTATAGGTAGGAAGCGATTTTAAATTATAATGCGTGCAAAATTCATTTAGGTTGAGTTGAAAATTTTTATCAGGTAATTCGCCATAAGAGACTTGAAAAAACTGATTTAGCTTTTTATAGACCTCCTTTACCATTGCAGTAGTAAAACTGCCCCTTAACGCTTGTTCTTTAAGTTCAATTTTATTTGTTGGGTTAGCAAAAATATATGAAAAAGCGTTGGCTCCATTTCTACCTGCTCTGCCGGATTCCTGTACATAATTTTCCAGACTGTATGGAAGATCAAAATGAATGATGAGCCCTACATTATTTTTGTCAATACCCATACCAAAAGCGGTTGTGGCAACCATAATGGGAGTTTTTTCAAACATCCAGCTCTCGTATGCAGTTGCTTTTTCTCCAGAAGATAATCCTCCGTGATAGAAAGAAGCTTTAAATTCTTTGTTATTCAGGTAGTTGCAAACTTCTTTAACTTTTCTTCGATTATTGATATAAATAATTGAAGGTGAGATGTGTTTGTTTAAAATGCTTCGTAGGTGATAATATGAATCCTCACCATAAATAACGTTTAATGAGATGTTATTTCTAACTAATGAAGTTTTGAAAACAGAAGCATTTTCTATCTCCAGATTTTTAATAATATCATTAAAAACCCTCTTAGTAGCGGTTGCAGTAACGGCAATAATAGGTGTATTTGGAAAGATAGTTTTAACAACAGGAATCTTTAAGTAGGCTGGCCTAAAATCATGCCCCCATTCGGATATGCAATGCGCTTCATCAACTGCAATTAAACTGATTTTCAGTTGTGTAAGTTTTGATTGAATAAATTCTGATTGTAATTTTTCCGGTGAAAGATATAAGAACTTGTAATTTCCAAATTGCAGATTATCAAATGCTATAACGGTTTCTTGCTCGCTGAGTGCAGAGGTTATAGCAATAGCCTTAATTCCTTTATGTTGAAGGTTTTCCACTTGATCTTTCATCAATGCAATAAGTGGAGAGATGACCAAACAAATACCTTCCATCAACATTGTAGGGACTTGATAACAGAGTGATTTTCCACTGCCTGTTGGCAGCAAAGCAATTACATTTTTTTGCTGTAAAACCTGTTCAATAATGGCTTGTTGAGAACCTCTAAAAGCATCATACTCCCAATACTTTTTTAATGCTTCTAAGGCAGTCATTACAATAATTTTAGATGATTGAGAATATAGTTTACACGGTCTTCAACTTTTCCGATAGGGACTTCGGTTATGGTATAATTCAGTTCTAAATATGTGTTTTTTAAATGCTCGTAGATTGCAAGCGAATGTTCAAAACTTTCATACCGTTCTTCATCAGTTTTGTAAATTTCCTTCCAAGGAGGCAATAGAAATACATGATCGTATTTATAAAATGTACTTTTTTCGATATAAATTGCCGGATAACTTGTACCGAAAAAATTCATATAGGCATGTACGTCGGGGATACCTCTATCAAAAAAAATAATATTTGAATCTAACTTAGAAGCTTCTAAATATTGTTTTTCTCTGCCTTCAAGCAATAATTTGCTGAAAAGTAAAGGGTCTTTTAAAAATAGTTGGTCAATACCTTGTTTTTTAGCTATTTGTGTTACCTGTCGGGAGATTTCAGGAGTGCATACAAAGTCTCTTTTCTCCAATTCATCTATCAATGTAGTTTTTCCGGTTCCGGGGCCTCCGGTTATGACTATTTTTTGCTGCATAAGGCATTAAATTCTGCAACGCAAAGAAAAAAAATAAATTTAATAAGCTAAATAATATGAGTACTTTTGTTGCTAGAGAATTTTATAAAGAGGAACAATTTATGAGTAAAGGCGAGGAATTTTATGCAAAACTTAAGATCAGTTTGGAAGAAACTACAACTTTTCCAACAAAATATATGTTCAAATTTATTATTCCTACTGATAAAGCAAAAATGGTACAAATAGAAGATATGTTCAACCATTTAGGAGCTGTTATCAATACAAAACCATCAAAATCAGGTAAATATACCAGTTTAACAATTTTGGTAAACATGAATTCATCTGATGAAATTATAGAGAAATATCAGGAAGTGGCCATTATAGAAGGGATTATTTCTTTGTGATTTATTTAACAAGAAAAACGAAAAATATAAAATATTTTTGTGCGTTCTAAAAATGATTGAATCTTATAAAAATGCACCCTAATCATTAGTGAAAAACAACATTTTATGAATTTTAAGAACATCATTTTTATTCTATTAATTAGTGTACAAAGTATTTTGGCCCAGCATAAAAAAGATGTGCTGTTTACAGTGGCTGGCCAAAAAGTGTACGCCGATGAATTTCTAAAAGTCTTCAATAAGAACAGAGATATTGTTTCAGAAGAAAATAAAAAGACTATTGAAGAATATTTGGAGCTTTACATTAATTATAAGTTGAAGCTAAAGCAAGCTTACGACCTTAAATATGATACAATAACTTCTTACAAAGAAGAATTAGCAACTTACAGAGAGCAACTTACAGCCCCTTATTTAAAGGATAATAAAGTTACGGATGAGTTGATTAAAGAGGCGTACGACAGGACAAAACGTGAAGTAAATGCAAGCCATGTTTTAGTAAGGCTAGCCGCAAATGCTCCAGCAGAAGATACTTTGAGAGCCTATCAAAAAATCATGGAGGCAAGAAATAAAATTGTAGATCAAAAACTTCCGTTTGAGGTTGTTGCCAAAGAATATTCTGAAGACCCATCAGCAAGTATGAATGGTGGTAATTTAGGTTATTTTTCAGCTTTTACAATGGTATATCCTTTTGAAACGGCTGCTTTTATAACTAAAGTTGGAGAGGTTTCACTCCCTTTTAGGACAAGTTTTGGGTATCATATTGTTAAAAATAATGGTTTTAAAGATTCAAAAGGAGAGGTAGAAGTCTCTCACATTATGATTATTGAAGATCCCAAAGATTCACTAGCTGCTAAAACTAAAATTGATGAAATCTATGCAAAACTGAATCAAGGCGAGAATTTTGAATTGTTAGCCAGATTACATTCTGATGATAAGCGGACAGCAGTGAACGGAGGGCGTGTTCCCAAGTTTAATGAGCACAAAATGATAGAGCCTTTTTCAACTATTGCTTTTTCGCTACAACAGCCGGGTGAGTATTCCAAACCATTTAGAACGCCTTATGGCTGGCATATTGTTAAACTGATAAAGTTTCACCCTGTGGCTGATTTTAATGATATGAAGAGTGAGCTGGCTCAGAAAATTGCAACTGATGAAAGAGCTTTGAAAGCAGGTAAATCAGTAGTAAACAGATTGCTAAAAGAATACAAAATAGTTAAAGATGATAAGGTTTTAAGTAGTTTTTTAAATAATGATGGAAAAGCTGTTGAAGAAAATCTCAATAAAATTGCTGTAAGTATAAATGGAACTGACTATAAACTATCTGATATTGTAGAGTTTGAAGGTGCTTCTAAAAATGATCAATCTAAAAAAGAAATTTTAGATGCCTTTATTGAGGCCAAAGTGCTGGATTACTATAAGGCTAATTTAGAAAAAACCGATGCTGATTTTGCCTTTACTTTTCAGGAATACAAAGACGGATTGTTACTCTTTAATATTTTGCAAGATAAAGTTTGGAAATTTGCTGAAAATGATACGGTTGGCTTAAAAGAATATTTCAAAAAGAATCAAAATAATTATTTTTGGCCCAAACGAGCAGATGTTATAATTGCTCATTGCTCTAAAAAAGAAAAGGCTGAAAAAGTTAAATTGTACTTAGAAAAAGGAGTTGAATTAGATTCTATAAAGAATTTGGTAAATGAAAGCCCTGTGGTACATGTATTGTTTACAAAAGGTTTGTTGGAAGAAGGGCATAAAAAATTACCGGAAGGTTTTCAGTTTGCCAATATTGGAGTTTCAGAAGTTATCCAAACGGATAAAGTAAACTTTACAGTGATTAAAACATTGGAAGTAATAGAGCCAACTCCAATGCAGTTTAAAGAAGCCAAAGGAAGGGTAATGAATGATTATCAACAGTATGTTGAAGAAGAATGGATAAAACAGCTAAAAGCTACATATCCCGTTAAGGTGAATCAAAAAACAGTTAAGAAACTAGTAAAACAAAATCAATAATTTTTCATTGAAAAGTAAGATACTCTACATATTCGTATTTGTTTTAGCAATCTCTTGTATGAAGCAGTCTGATGATAGAAAAGCTGCTGCAAGAGTCTTTGATATAGTGCTTTATGAAGAAGATATGTTAAAGATTTTACCGAAGGGTTTAAATCCTGAAGACAGTGCTCTTTTTGTAAAAACATATATCAACAGATGGGCGCAAGAGCAATTAATGCTCCAAAAAGCAAAAATAAATTTGAGGGAAGATGAAGAAGAAATCAATGAATTGGTTGATCAATATAAACAAGATCTTCTTATAAACAGATACAAAGAAGCTATTGTGGCTCAGGAGTTGGATACACTTATTACTTCAGAGGACATAGAAGAATTTTATAATGCCAATAAAGATATCTTTAAGTTGAATGAGGAATTGGTTAAGATAAGATATATTCAATACGGCAATAATGTTATCAATCCTAAGGAGTTTGCTAAATTGTTCAAAGCAGATGATAATGAAGATGATCAAAAATTGATGGAACAAGAACTTCAGTTAAAATCATACAATTTAAATGATTCCATTTGGATTAGATATGATGATGTAATGAAACATATTTCTTTTCTCAAAGATGATAATAAAGATAAATACCTGAGAAAAAATTATGCTTTTGAACAAGAAGAAGATGAGAGTACATATTTAGTTAAAGTAAAAGATGTATTATTGCGGAATGAAATTGCCCCAATGAGTTATACAATACCAACTATTAAGCAGATGATATTGCATAAACGTAAGTTGGAACTGATAAGAAAAATTGAAGAAACGTTAACAAACGACGCCATAAAAAACAAAGAATTACAAATTTATTAAGATGTTAAAAAAATACTTAATCCCTTTATTATCAATAGTTACATTATATACCTATGCTCAAGACAGCACCTCTAAAGAGCCGGAAACAAAACGTATAAAATTAGACGGTGTGGCCGCCGTAGTAGGTAAAAATATCGTATTAGATTCAGAGATTGCTGCCTATAAATTTGAATTGGAACAACAGAGTGAAGGCAAAGTTGAAGTAACTGATTGTGAAATGCTGGAGCAGATTATGAATAGAAAATTATTATCACACCATGCGGTTATTGACAGTGTTGAGGTAAGCGATGCAGAAGTGAATGGCAGAGTAGAACAGAAGATAGGTTATTTCCTTCAACAGTTGGGTTCTGAAGAAAGGTTGTTTACGCTCTATGGATTTGATAATATGGCTGATTTAAGGAATGAACTTACAGAAATAGAGAATGAAGCTTTATTGATTTCAAAAATGCAGCAAAAATTAACTGATGAAATTGATGTAACTCCTGAAGAGGTTAGAAACTATTTTAAAAGTTTAGAAAAAGAGAATAATGTCCCTGAGATTGGCTCTGAGATAGAGTTAGCACAAATTGTAATGTATGTAAAACCCACAACACAAGAAGAACAACGGGTTATTGATAAACTAAATCAAATCAAAAAGGAAGTGGAAGAGGGTTCTAGCTTTAAAATGAAAGCTATTCTATATTCTGAAGACCCGGGTGTAACGCAAAATAGTGGAGAATATACGCTTACCAGAGAGAGCGGTATGGTTAAAGAGTTCAAGGAAGCTGCATTTAGTTTAAATGAAGGCGAAATATCCGAACCCTTTAAATCAGATTATGGCTATCATATTTTAACAGTTGAAAAAATCAAAGGAAAACAACGTGTGGTACGTCATATCCTTATTCAGCCGGAAGTTACTGAAGAACTTAAACAGCAGGTAAAAGATTCTCTTGAACAAGTAAGAAAAGATATTCTTACCTACAAAATCAATTTTGAAGATGCAGTAACTAAATATTCTGAAGAAAAAGTATCTAAATCAAGCAATGGATTGTTGATGAACCCTGAAACAGGAGATTCTAAATTTGAACTTACCAGAATGGATCCTGCGCTGTATGCCAGAATAAGTACATTAAAGCAGGGAGAGATTACAGATGTCTTTTTGGATGGAACCAGAGAAGGAGAAACCATGTGGAAGATCATTTTATTGAAATCTAAAACTGAGGCTCACATTGCGGATTTGAATGAGGATTATGTAAAAGTTCAGCAATTAGCTTTGCAGAAAAAACGAGAAGAAACCATTGCTAAATGGGCAAAAGAAAAGATTGGAGATACGTATATAAAAATAAATTCTGAATACTTAAATTGCAAGTTTAAAGATAACTGGACTAAAAAATAAAGAGCATGTCTGACGTTGCCGCCGTTGAAAATCTGGTAAAAAAATATAAAGACCTCAAAGAAGAAGTAGGTAAAGTTATCGTTGGTCAACATGAGGCTATAGATCATGTACTTTTATCAGTTTTGTGTGGTGGTCATTCTTTGCTAGTTGGTGTTCCGGGATTGGCTAAAACACTCCTAGTTAATACAATTGCACAAACCTTAGGCTTAGATTTTAAAAGGATTCAGTTTACACCAGATCTTATGCCGTCTGACATTATAGGAAGTGAAATTTTAGATGAAGACAGGCATTTCAAATTTATAAAAGGGCCAATTTTTGCCAATATCATCTTAGCGGATGAAATCAATAGAACACCTCCTAAAACACAAGCAGCTTTGCTTGAGGCCATGCAGGAGAAATCTGTTACAGTTGCAGGACATCAATACAAGTTAGAAGCTCCTTTCTTTGTATTAGCCACACAAAATCCAATTGAACAGGAAGGAACCTATCCGCTTCCTGAAGCACAGTTAGACAGGTTTATGTTTTCCATTCATTTAGATTATCCTACTTTTGAAGAAGAAATTGAAGTAGTAAAAAGTACTACAAATGATGAATTGCATCCGGTTAAACCTATATTTACAGCAGAAGAGATCAACGCTATTCAACATTTGATCCGTAGAGTTCCCGTAGCGGATAATGTGATTGAGTATGCAGTTTCATTGGTTTCTAAAACCAGACCAGGTTCTGATAGAGCTGCACAAATTGTAAATGATTACATTGATTGGGGCGCTGGGCCAAGAGCCTCTCAGAATCTTATTTTGGCTGCTAAAGGCCATGCTGTTATCAATGGAAAATTCTCTCCAGATATAGAAAATGTACAGGCTGTTGCCAACGCTATTTTACGTCATAGAATAGTTAAAAATTATAAGGCAGAGGCTGAAGGAATTACCGAAGAACGCTTAATCAAGACTTTATTTTAACTAGCAAATTTTCCTTCTCAGTAAATAATTGATTCACTAATTGTTAGATTTAAAAAATAAATGTAAATTTGCACTCCTTTTTTCGAGAGCAGATTTAAAAAGGAATTTTAATTTAACAATGTATAATCCTTTTATTGTTTAGTATCGTTAAAAATCTGGCTAACAGTAAAATACAAATTTTAATAGACAACATGTCTAAAACACAAGAAAAAATAGAGTTTTACTCTGCAGAAATGGAAAAACTAGGTCTTAGTTTTGACATTGAATTATTAACAAAAGTAACAAAAGGTTTAGGTCCTTCAATTTTTAGAAAAGATGCTGAAGTAGTTTCTTGCTCTGAAGAATCTGAATTAGAAACAGTTAAGAAAAATTTCCTTATCAAAAAATTAGGATTGGAAGATGGCGAATCGTTAGATGCTGCTATCAAGGCTGTTTGCGAAAAAATGGGTACTTCTAACAAAAACAAGTACCGTGCAATCTTTTATTACCTTTTAATTGAAGATTTAGGATTACAAGCATCTTATACGGATGATGATAATTCTGAAGAAGAAGTTGAAGAAAAACAAGAGGAAGTTAAAGAAGCTAAAACAGAAAAAAAGACTGAACCTGTAGCAGAGGAAGCTAAACCAGCTGAAAAAGCTCCTGTAAAAGAAGAAAAACCTGTTGCTAAAAATGCTCAAGAATTCTTAGATAATTTCGATTGGCATAAATATGAGCAAGGTATTGAAGCCGTTGATGAGAACAAATTAAAAGAGTTTGACAAAGCGTTAGAAGGAACTTTAGGTTTTGTTGATGAACGTGAGGTGATTGAAGGTAAGGTAGTTAGAATGACTGAAAGAGAAGCAATCATTGATATCAACTCTAAATCTGAAGGTGTTATTTCCTTAAACGAATTCAGATACAACCCTAACTTATCTGTTGGCGATACTGTAGAAGTATTGGTTGACAAACGTGAAGATAGTACTGGTCAATTAGTGTTATCTCACAAAAAAGCTAGAGTTATAAAGGCTTGGGATAGAGTTAATAAAGCTCATGAAACTCAAGAAGTGGTTAACGGTTTTGTTAAGTGTAGAACTAAAGGAGGTATGATTGTAGATGTATTTGGTATTGAAGCTTTCTTACCTGGTTCACAAATTGATGTAAAACCTATCCGCGATTACGATCAATATGTAGAAAAAACTATGGAATTCAAAGTGGTTAAAGTTAACCATGAGTTCAAAAACGTAGTAGTTTCTCACAAAGCTCTTATCGAGGCTGATATAGAGGTACAAAAGAAAGAAATCATTGGTCAATTAGAAAAAGGCCAAGTTTTAGAGGGTGTGGTTAAGAACATCACTTCTTATGGTGTATTTGTTGATCTTGGTGGTGTTGATGGACTTGTTCACATTACTGACCTTTCTTGGTCACGTATCAACCACCCGAACGAGATCGTTGAACTTGATCAGAAATTGAACGTTGTTATCCTTGATTTTGATGAAGATAAAACACGTATCCAATTAGGTCTTAAGCAGTTGAACCCTCACCCATGGGAAGCTCTTGGGGAAGAGTTGAAAGTTGGTGACAAAGTAAAAGGTAAAGTAGTTGTTATTGCAGACTACGGTGCTTTTATTGAAGTTGCTGAAGGAGTTGAAGGCCTTATCCACGTTAGCGAAATGTCTTGGAGCACGCACTTGCGCAGTGCACAGGATTTCGTAAATGTTGGTGATGAGGTTGAAGCGGTAATCCTTACAATGGATAAGGAAGAGCGCAAAATGAGCCTTGGTATCAAACAAATGACGCCAGACCCATGGACTGATATTACCAGCAAATACCCAGTTGGTTCACGCCACAAGGGTATTGTTCGCAATTTTACCAATTTTGGTGTTTTTGTTGAATTGGAAGAAGGTATCGATGGTCTTATCTACATCAGCGATCTTTCTTGGACCAAGAAAATAAAGCACCCAAGTGAATTTACCAACATAGGCGATGAACTGGAAGTGGTTGTATTGGAATTGGATGTTGAAGGCCGTAAACTTAGTTTAGGTCACAAACAAACCGAAGAAAATCCTTGGGATAAATACGAAGACGAATTTGCTGTTGGAACCAAGCACACTGCTACTATTGACGAGGTAGTTGACAAAGGTGCCACTGTAAAATTCAACGATGATATCGTGGCATTCGTGCCAAGCCGTCATCTTGAAAAAGAAGATGGTTCTATGTTGAAGAAAGGTGACGAAGCAGAATTCCAAATTATTGAATTCAACAAAGAATTCAAGAAAGTGGTAGCCTCACACATGAGTATTCACAAAGAAGAAGAGGCAAAAATTGTAAAAGCTGCTGCTAAAAAGCAAGCTCAGGAAGCTGAGGAGGCAAAGCCAACTTTAGGTGATGCCAATGCAAAATTGCAAGAGCTTAAGGACAAAATGGACGGTAAAAAATAATCGTTTCATTTGTAACTAATGAAAGGCCTTTCGGAAACGAAGGGCTTTTTTGTTTTATAGAATTCAATCAATTCTAAATACATCGTCTTTAAAAGACAAAAAAAATGTATTTTTGCTTTCTGAATACAATTCAGAACTTCCTATGAGCCAAAAAGTGTTACTGAACGCAACCGAAATAAACATTGCGCTTAACCGTTTGGCTTGCCAATTGATCGAAAAGCACGACGATTTTTCCAAAACAGTACTTATCGGCATACAGCCACGAGGTGTTTTTTTAGCTGAAAGGTTAAAAACCTTGCTCGAAACGGAATACAAAATCAAGAATATCAAACTTGGCTATTTAGACATCACTTTTTACCGCGACGATTTCCGAAGAAGTGAAAAACCGTTGGAAGCCAACAAAACCAAAATAGATTTCATTGTAGAGGACAAAAATGTGGTTTTTATAGACGATGTGCTTTTCACCGGAAGAAGTATCCGCTCCGCATTAACTGCCATGCAATCCTTTGGAAGGCCTTTGGAGATAGAACTCTTAACATTAATTGATAGGCGCTTCAGCCGCCATTTGCCCATTCAGCCAGATTATCGCGGCAGACAGGTAGATGCAATCAATGGCGAAAAGGTAAAAGTGTGCTGGAAGGAGAATGATGGCGAAGACGCTGTGTACCTTGTGAAAAATTAAAAACGAAATCGAAATTGAAACGAAAAAAATAGACCTTTTTGGAACTTATAACCTTGAACCTGAAACCTGAAACCAAAAGATGGAACTAAGTGTAAACCACTTACTGGGAATAAAATACATTACCGAAGCCGATATCCAACTCATCTTCGAAACGGCAGATCATTTTAAGGAAGTAATCAACAGGCCCATTAAAAAAGTTCCCTCTCTTCGCGACATAACCATTGCCAATCTTTTTTTCGAAAACAGTACCAGAACCAAGCTTTCTTTTGAACTTGCGGAAAAAAGACTTTCTGCGGATGTTATAAATTTTGCTTCGTCAAGTTCATCGGTAACTAAGGGCGAAACGCTGATTGATACCGTAAACAATATTCTTTCAATGAAGGTTGATATGGTGGTAATGCGCCACCCCAATCCGGGCGCCGGGGTATTTCTCTCAAAACATGTGGATGCGAGTATCATCAATGCGGGCGATGGCGCACACGAACATCCAACGCAAGCATTACTGGACAGCTATTCCATTCGCGAAAAACTGGGAGATGTTGCTGGTAAAAAAGTGGTTATTGTTGGTGATATACTCCATTCGCGGGTTGCGCTTTCAAATATTTTCGCGCTACAAAAACTTGGAGCCTCGGTTAAGGTTTGTGGCCCTAAGACACTTATTCCTAAACATATAGAAAAACTTAATGTAGGTATTGAAACAAACCTTCGAAATGCATTGGAATGGTGTGATGTAGCAAATATGCTTCGCGTTCAAAACGAACGGATGGACATCAGTTATTTTCCAACGACGCGGGAATATACGCAGCAATTCGGACTGAACAAAGCAATTCTTGACTCGTTAAATAAAGAAATTGTAGTAATGCACCCCGGCCCAATAAATCGTGGTGTGGAAATTACGAGCGATGTTGCAGATAGCAAACAATCCATTATTTTGGAACAGGTACAGAACGGCGTTGCCATACGTATGGCAGTAATCTATTTATTGGCTTCAAAAATAAAACATCATGAAGATTGAGAATCACCCAAACTATGTGGTCCTTGAAGATGAAAAGGACGATATTATTGATTTTGCATCGTTTATAGAAAGTCAGGTCCCTTCAAAATACAAAGGGCAAAATGTAGTATTGAACCTTTTGAAGTACGATACGCTGGAATTGCCGCATTTATTGCAATTTCTTAAAACATCAAACCTTCACCGTAAAACCAAACAATCTTTTGTTATCGTGAACGATGCTATTGATGTAGATGAAGTTCCTTATGAAATGATCGTTGTGCCAACGCTTCAGGAAGCCGGCGATATTGTGGAGATGGAAGAGATTGAAAGAGACCTCGGATTTTGAAAAAGTTCAAAGTTCCACGATCTGCATTAATTTTGAATCTTAAACCTTAAA
>JAGQYU010000021.1:3670-3924 GCA_020435885.1 Flavobacteriaceae bacterium | reverse complement strand
GAAAGTGTGCTGGGTTTTCAGATTGGGGAATGGCATACAACACATGATAAACTTGTACAATATATGTACACGTTGGCTAACGTCTCTGACAGGATAACCATTGAAAAGAGAGGTGAAACTTATGAAAAACGGCCTATTTTATTACTTACCATCACCTCACCAAAAAACCATGCAAATTTAGAAAACATAAGAACCGAACACTTACAGCTATCTGATGCTTCTGCATCAAAAAATGCTGATATACAAAACATGCC
>JAGQYU010000021.1:0-3619 GCA_020435885.1 Flavobacteriaceae bacterium | reverse complement strand
AATGCAGGCTTGTTGGTTGCTTATTATCTGGCTGCAGCCGAAGGCAACTATATTGATGAATTGTTAGAAAATACTGTGATACTACTAGACCCTTCCTTTAATCCTGATGGCATGCAGCGTTTTTCTACTTGGGTAAATATGCACAAAAATCAAAACTTAACTGCTGATAATAATGATAGGGAATATAGTGAAATATGGCCTATGGGTAGAACAAACCACTACTGGTTTGATATGAACAGAGATTGGTTAGTAACTCAATTACCTGAGTCACAAGCCCGTATTAAAACATTTCATAAATGGAAACCTAATATTTTGACAGATCATCATGAAATGGGTACTAATTCAACATTTTTCTTTCAACCGGGTGTACCTTCAAGAAAACACCCTCTAACACCAGATATGAATCAAAAACTAACTGCCAAAATTGGAGAATATCATGCGAAAGCATTAGATAAAATTGGTTCTTTATATTTTACTGAAGAAAATTATGATGATTTTTATTATGGAAAAGGCTCTACTTTCCCTGATATAAACGGCGGCATTGGTATTCTGTTTGAGCAAGCTAGTGCCAGAGGGCACATACAAGAAAGTGACAACGGGCTATTAACTTTTCCTTTTGCCATTAGAAACCAATTTACTACTGCCCTTTCAACATTGGAGGCCGGCAAAAATATGAGAGTTGAATTACTTGATTACCAAAGAGATTTCTATAAAAATGCTCATAATGAGGTTACAAAGGATAAAAATAAAGCAATTGTAGTTGGAGATATGTACGACAGGTCAAAAATGTTTCATTTTGCTGATATGTTGAAGCGCCAGCACATAAAATTCAACAAGTTAAAGTCACCTTTAAAGGTTGGTAATAAAGATTTTAATGAACACAACAGCATTGTTATTCCAACCAACCAACCCAATTACAAAATAGTGCAGGCAATGTTTGACCAACGAACCAGTTTCCCTGACAGCCTTTTCTATGATATTTCTGCATGGACATTACCAATGGCTTTTAATGTTGATTATCAATATATTACCAATACAACTTCCGTTGGAGATGAAATCACTGAACTTGCTTTTACTGAAGGAAAAGTGGAAGCAAACAGTAACTATGCTTACCTTTTTACATGGGATGATTACTATTCGCCAAAAGCACTTTACAATTTACTATCAAAAGGCATAAGAGCTAAAGTAGCTATGAAACCCTTCTCTTTAGAAGGTAAAAGTTACGATTACGGAACGATTATGATCCCCGTAGAAAATCAATCATTAAATGGAGCGGCATTATTTTCATTATTGAAAGAGATAAGCAAAGAATCTGGTGTTGATATTGATGCTGTTTCCACAGGCTTAACACAAGGCATTGATCTGGGCAGTTCAAACTTTGAAACACTTAGTAATGCTAATGTGGCAGTTATTGTTGGTGATGGAATTACCTCATACGATGCAGGTGAAATATGGCACTTATTGGATACCCGTTATAATATGCCTGTTACTAAACTAGACACCAGAAATTTAAGCAGAACTAATCTTGATAAGTACTCAGCCATTATTTTACCTAATACTTTTGGAAATGGCTTAAACGGATTTCAGGAAAAGTTGAAATCATATGTTCAAAATGGAGGCATCTTAATTGGCTACAGAAATAGCGCTACATGGCTTTCTAGTAATAATTTTATCAAACTTGATTTAAAGAAAGTGAAGCCTAATACTACTGATGTACCGTTTGACAAACGAGAAGAGTTAAGAGGTGCACAAGTAGTTGGAGGTGCTATTTTTGAAGCTAAAATAGACAGAAGCCACCCAGTTAATTTTGGTTACCATGATGATAAAATTGCATTATTCAGAAATACAACAGTATTCATTAAACCTGATAGTATAAGCAATTATAAGAATGCTATGCAGTATACCAAAAACCCTTTGTTGAGTGGTTATATCTCTAAAGAGAATTTAAAAGCAATTTCTGAAACATTGCCTTTTAAATCTTCAAATTTAGGAAGAGGTAAAGTAATTGTATTTACTGATAATACCAACTTTAGAGCATTTTGGTATGGAACCAATAAGTTACTGACTAATGCCATTTTCTTTGGAAAGTTTATGTAATAAAAAAGCCGGCATATAACCGGCTTTTACTTTTTATATATTCTTAAATTATTTCAGTACTTCCTGAACCTTATCAGCAGCTTCTTTGAATTCCATTGCTGAAATAATCTTCATACCGCTATTATCAATCAATACTTTGGCTTCCTCAGCATTTGTACCCTGTAACCTAACAATTATCGGCACTTTTATAGCATCACCCATATTGGTATAAGCATCAACTATACCTTGTGCTACTCTATCGCAACGAACAATACCACCAAAAATATTCACCAAAATTGCTTTTACGTTTGGATCTTTTAAAATGATACGGAAGGCAGTTTCTACACGTTTCGCATCAGCAGTACCACCAACATCTAAAAAGTTAGCAGGTTCTCCACCGGCCTGTTTAATAAGGTCCATAGTACTCATTGCCAGTCCTGCTCCGTTTACCATACAGCCTACGTTTCCGTCTAAATCTACATAATTCAACCCTGCTGCTCTAGCTTCTACTTCAATGGGATTTTCTTCTCTAAGATCTCTCATCTCAGCATAATCTTTATGCCTGAAAAGAGCATTGTCATCTAGTGTAACTTTAGCATCAACTGCTAAAATCTTATCATCAGAAGTTTTTAGTACAGGATTTATCTCAAAAAGGCTGGAGTCAGACTTTATATACGCATTGTAAAGTGCCGTTACAAACTTTACCATTTCTTTAAAAGCATTTCCAGACAAGCCTAAATTGAAAGCAATTTTACGAGCTTGAAAAGGCAATAATCCAATTAACGGATCAACCTCTTCAGTAAAAATTAAATGTGGTGTTTTTTCTGCAACCGTCTCAATATCCATACCTCCTTCAGTAGAATACATAATCATATTCTTCCCTGTACCACGGTTTAATAATACAGACATGTAGAACTCTGCTGTTTCACTTTCACCGGGATAATATACATCTTCAGCAATCATCACCTGATTCACTTTCTTACCTTGAGGCGGCGTTTGGGGAGTCTTTAACATCATTCCGATAATGCTTTCTGATAAACTTTCAACTTCATCTAAACTTTTTGCTAATTTAACTCCTCCTCCTTTACCTCTACCACCGGCATGTATCTGAGCTTTAACAACCCACCAGCCTGTTCCGGTTTCAGCAGTTAATTGCTTAGCTGCATCAACAGCTTGTTTATGGTTATGAGCAACAATACCTCTTTGAACCCTAACGCCAAAACTGCTTAATATTTCTTTTCCTTGATATTCGTGTAAATTCATGCTATACTTTTTGTAAAATGTCCTCACAAAAATAAAAAAAGCATATTGTTTACACCCTCTATTTTCAATAAAATTTAATTCAAAACTTTCAAGTAAAATTTAATTGTGTAATTTCACACTCAATTCGTCAAATGCTTATGATCGTAGCTAAAAATATTCATAAATTCTATGGTGATCTGGAAGTCTTAAAAGGAGTTGACTTACATATAAAAAAAGGTGAAATTGTAGCAATTGTCGGTCCTTCCGGAGCTGGAAAAACTACTTTATTACAAATACTGGG
>JAGQYU010000179.1:2364-2963 GCA_020435885.1 Flavobacteriaceae bacterium | reverse complement strand
CTTCACTTATATATTTTATTTTAATTGATAAACTTTTACATAATCAACTACCATTTCTTGTGGCCATATACTATCATCAACGCCATTTTTTCCTCCCCAATTTCCTCCAACGGCAAAGTTCATAATCATAAAAAATGGTTGGTCAAACGGCCAATTATCTATAGTTTTAACTGAAGGCGCATACGTATTAGTAATATTATTAGGATCATCTAAATAAAACTCTAATTTACTACTAGTCCACGTTAATCCATAAATATGGAAATCTTCTTCTGCAGTAGTAAGAGGTGTTTCTACATGAAAATCTGTAGTACCTGATTGATATTTAGTATGTACGTTTGTGTGTGTGGTATCCGATTGAAAACCAACATATTCCATTATATCTATTTCTCCACATTCTGGCCAACCTACCTCATTAATATTGGCACCGAGCATCCATAAGGCCGGCCACGTTCCAACACCTTTTGGCATTTTAGCTCTAAATTCTAAGCGGCCATATTTAAATTCTTTCTTACCCTTACTCACTAAGCGAGTAGATGTATAACCACCCTTCTCATTAGCTCCGGTCTTAGTAACTATAATATGCAAAAAACCATTTTCTA
>JAGQYU010000179.1:0-2341 GCA_020435885.1 Flavobacteriaceae bacterium | reverse complement strand
CATATTGCTGCCATTCATTATTTACTCTTCCGGCATCCCAAATTTCAAATGTCCAATTATCTTCATTGATAACATTTTCCTCAAAATCATCAGACCAAACTAACTGATACTCATTATTTTCATTCTGAGGTTGGCTATTTTCATCAGAACTGTTTTTTTCTTTGTTGCATGAGGTAACAAAAAATAGCATCACTACTATAATTGACAGAAATTTGTGATTCATTATTGTTTCTTTAATTGATATACTCTTACATAATCCACAACCATTTGTTGAGGGAACACACTATCATCAATTCCATGTTTACCTCCTAAACCACCACCAATAGCAATATTCAACTTTAGGTGAAAATCTTGATCAAACGGCCATTCATCAGCAGTTTTATGTTCGTTCTCTATATGATTATATACAACTCCATCCAATAGGAAATCCATTTTTTCAGGAGTCCACTCAAGTGCAAAAACGTGGAATGTGTCGTATGGTTCACTTATAACTATTTTTTTTCCTTTTTGAGTTCCTTTCATATGATTATAAGCCTCTGTATGAATGGTTCCAAAAACGGAATCTTTATCAAAACCCACATGCTCCATAATATCAATTTCACCACATTTTGGCCAACCAGCTTCTTTCCAATTTGCACCAAGCATCCAAATTGCAGGCCATTGACCAACTCCTCTTGGTAGTTTGGCGCTTACTTCTATTTTTCCGTAGGTCCATTCTGCCAAACCTCTGGTTGTTAAACTTGCTGATGTATATTGAGCTGTATCAATTTCAGCAATATATTTTAACCAGTTTTTCTTTTCAAATTCATCACTTTTATACTTTTCATTAGCAATCTTTTCTTTGCGAGCTTCTATGATAAGATGCCCATCTTCAACACGAGCATTTTTTAAATCATCCGTATAATATTGCTTTTCTGCATTACGGATAAAACCGTATTCGTAGCCCCACTTGGTGCTATCAGGTTTACCATTATAATCAAATTCATCAGCCCAAACAAGTTCATACTTTTCAGGAGTTTCTGCTGCTTTCTCTTTGCATGAAAGCAGCAGAACTGAACTAACTAAATGTAAAAATAATATATGAAACTTAACTAACTTACTCATACTGTTTTTTTATTTTTTCGTAAAATTGTTGCATTGTATAAAATGCTTTTTTCTTTTCTCCATTATTGGATATTAATCCTTTTCTGTTCCAACCGTCTTGTATTACTGGTAGTAATCTTCTAGGCGATCTGAAATCTGCTAATATCCATGGGCTTACTCCTCTAATATTGGGAATTTTTTCAATCATTTTAAGATTCTGTTCATAGAGATATTCTTGATATTCTTCTGTCCATCGTTCTTTTATGGTACCATGTAACCCATACAAAGCACCACCACCAAACTCAGAAATAACAACCGGTTTGTTAAAATGTATATTCCATTTGGAATTTGGAGCTTCTTCTAGTGAACCACCGTACCAACCTGTATATTGGTTAAATGCTACAATATCCAAATAATTACCTATTGAATCATCCACAATGTTAACTCCATCTTTATAATGTTTTTCTAGTGCAGCACTTATCAACCTAGTAGTATCAAGTGTTTTGGTATGACTGATCAGTTCTTTTAAAAAGTTATTTCTAATGTCAGAAGGAGGCGTTTCATTGGCCATTGACCATATAATGATAGCTGCTCTGTTCTTATCTCTGGTTATTGCTTCTGTTAACTGATTTTTAGCATTCTGCAATGTTTTTTCATTATCAAACTGAACTGTCCAGTACACGGGAATCTCTTCCCAAACCATCATGCCAATCTTATCAGCCATTTTTACAATATGTTCATTATGAGGATAATGTGCTAACCTAACATAATTACACCCGAGTTCCTTGGCCCAGTTTAATAATACCAAAGCATCTGCTTCACTATAGGCCCTTCCTCCTTTAATAGGGTTTTCTTCATGAATTGATATTCCTCTAAGGAAAATAGGTTTATCATTAAGTAAAATATCAGCTCCCTTAGTAGCAATGTTTTTAAAACCGATTTGATCTTCAATACGTTGGTATTGCGTTTTTATAATTACAGTGTAAAGTTTTGGGATTTGTGGAGACCAAAAAACTATCTTTTTACCCTCCAGTTCATAGCTAATTTTCCCCTCTCCATGAACTATAATATTTTTTGATATTTTTAACTCAGGTATTTCTATCGTAACTTTTTCTTCTTTTTTTACATTATTTAACTTTACATAGCCTGTAATTGTATTTTTTGAGTCTTTTTTTAACTGAATTGAATAATCTTGAATATATGTAGCAGGTTCTTCAATGAGTTTTATATCACGGGTTATACCTCCATAATTCCACCA
>JAGQYU010000020.1 GCA_020435885.1 Flavobacteriaceae bacterium | reverse complement strand
TTTCCCTACAGACGCCTCCATCTTTATTTACCCAAACATACGTATAATCATGATCTTTAGTTTCTTTGAATAAGGTATTATCATCGTTTTCCCTACTTTTAAATTTATATGCTATTTCATCATGAGTAGAACCAATATTTATACTATTGTTTTTCTCGTCAACAGATATAACTATGGAGTTGATACCATTACTCTCTTCGCAAGCATAGGCAGCTGAAGCTTTCTTATTTTTTAACTCAGCATCAATTTTAATGGAGGTAATAAGCTCTTCTTTATTCCTTTTTACATTACTAAATTTTAGTTTTAATCCTTTTTTATCAAAGGTTTTAACAAGGTCATCAAGTTCGGCATCAGTTGTTTTGTTATTGATTACTTGAGCAAAAATATCTTTCTCTTTTTGAATATATTTTACTTCTTTTTTACCTCCTTGAGCAATTACTTTTGTATTAAATGTCGCCAAAAAGGCAATAAGAACTGGAATTATTAGAGCAATTTTCCATTGCGTATTTTTAGATCTTTTTGAGTGTAACATAATGAGACGTTTTTTTAAAAGTGAATTATAAAAGTTGTTGGCCAGCGCCATTTCATTGTTTTTTAAAGTGGTTTTTAATAGTAAGTTTTGATAACAATTGATTGAGTATGCAGATTGCTGCACACTTCTATCTGCAATAAACTCTAAATTCTGTTCAATTGCTTTTTTATAGAGCCATACAAACGGATTATACCATTGTGTTATTAGTAACAGGTTAGATAACAATGTGTCTATTGAATGTTTTTGGAAAGCATGGGCTTTTTCATGCGCTAGTATGTGTTCCAGTTCTTCAGCAGAAAATTGGTTGGGATTGTAAACAATATAGCTAAAGAAGGAAAAAGGAGAAACATCATTATCAGTTTCAACAATATTGAAAGCTCCTTTTTTTACAACAGCACTTTTTCGAATCAATTTATATAAAGAAAGTATCTGAAGTGTAAATTTTATTGATAAAATTGATCCTATTACAACGTATAGAATTGCCATGATTGAGGCTAAATTTAGTGTTGCAGAATCACTATCAACCTTAGTTGTTAATTGATTTTCAGATACATAAATAGGTGTAGTTGTTATTTCTTTATAGATAGGAATAAATATAAATGGCAGCACTATTGAGGCTATAATTCCTGCTAACAGGTAAACCCTAATAGTTTGAAAATAAGTTTCTTTTTTAAGTAGAAGCTCGTAAAAAAGGTAAAAAAGCATAATGATGAATGCAGATTTCCATAAATATTCCAACAATGCTTCCATGGTTATTTGTTGTTTTGTTTTTCAATTAGTTGGATGATTTCTTTAAGTTCATCAACACTTATTTTTTCTTCCTTAGCAAAGAAAGAAACTGCATTTTTATAAGAATTTTCAAAGTAAGTATTAATGGTTTTTGATATATATTTTTTTCTGTAATCTTCTTTGCTAACCAACGGATAGTATTGATGTGTTTTCCCGTAGGAGTTATACCCTACATAGCCTTTTTCCTCCATATTTCTTATAATAGTAGATATGGTGTTGTAATGTGGTTTGGGTTCAGGTAATTCTTCTACTACATCTTTAACAAAACCTTTTTTAATCTTCCATAGAATCTGTAAGATTTCTTCTTCTTTATTAGTGAGTTTTTCCATTATGGGATTATTTTCAACAAACATAACTATTTTTTTAGTTATAAAACTATAGTCATAGTTATTTAACTAAAATTTATGATTTTGAGAAGCTCTTTAGCATGGATGAAAAGCATTATCTTTGCTGAAAATATGATAATGAGTATATTATATATAATTGCAGGCTTGCTGTTTTTGGTAGTGGGTGGTGAGTTTTTGGTAAGATCCTCTGTAGGATTGTCTTTCAAATTAAACCTTTCTAAAATTATTATTGGGATGACAGTAGTTTCCTTTGCTACTTCTGCACCGGAGCTAATTGTAAGCCTAAAAGCAGCTATGGATGGGCATCCCGATTTAGCATTAAGTAACGTTATTGGTTCTAACATAGCTAATATAGCTTTAGTCTTAGGCTTAACAGCCATTATCTCACCTTTAGAGGTAGATAAAGATTTCTATAAGATGAACTGGCCAATGATGGTATTAGTTTCTTTAGTGCTGTATTTCTTTTTGATTGGCGATGGGTTGTTAAGTAGAATTGAGGGTATTATTCTTTTTATTTCGCTTATAGTCTTTATTTATTACATGATCAAAATTTCTAGAAAAAGTGGTGCTATTGGAGTAGAAGAAGTTGATGAAGCGCTTAGCGAAACATCAGGAGTTAAAATATTCATATGGTTAGTGCTGGGAGGCATTGCTCTTTGGGGAGGTTCAGAACTTTTGGTAAAAGGTGCAGTTGATATTGCTACGAAATTAGGGGTAAGCGAACGTGTTATTGGTGTAAGCATGGTAGCTCTGGGAACAAGTATTCCCGAACTTGCAGCATCTGTAGTGGCGGCATTGCGAAAAGAAAAGGCAATTTCGCTGGGCAACTTAATAGGTTCCAATATCTTTAACATAGCATCGGTTTTAGGGCTTACAGCAATGATAAAACCCATATCTGTACTAGATGAGGTTTTACTTACTAATGATATTCTTTGGATGATAGCAATTGCCGTGCTGTTGCTGCCTTTAGTATTTCTGCCTAAAAAATTAGAGATAAACAGGTTTAAGGGCTTGATTATGTTTATTGCCTACATAGTGTTTATTTACTTATCCTACACTAAAAATTAAAGGCAAAAGGTTCTTACATTTTGCTAATTACATTTGGAGTTTAAATTGAAAAATTTAAAAATTAATCTAAATTCCGATATTTATATTGAATTTTACAGGGGTGATAAATCATAAAATGATAATATTTTTATTTTACCCTAAAAAAATAAGGGGTGTATGTTTATCTATTTCTGCAATTGATATATATTTGTTGCTTAATTAAAACTTAAGATCTAACAAAATACCTGAAAAATGTCAAAATTAAGATTCAACGCATTAAAGGAGACCGTTAACCGAAAACCAGTAGAGATAAAAGAAGAGAAAAAACGCTCTGAAATTTTCGGCGAAAATGTATTCAATGAGAATACAATGCGCAACTTTTTAACCAAAGAAGCTTTTGAAGGCGTAATGAGCGCTATTGATCATGGAACCAAGATTGACAGAAAAATAGCCGATCAAGTGGCTTCTTCAATGAAAGCATGGGCAATGTCTAAAGGAGCTACGCATTATACACACTGGTTTCAGCCGTTAACCGGAGGTACAGCCGAAAAACATGATGCTTTTTTTGAGCCTATAGGAGGTGGAATGGCTATGGAAAAATTTGGAGGAGGTCAATTGGTTCAACAAGAACCGGACGCTTCTAGTTTTCCAAATGGTGGTATCCGTAATACTTTTGAGGCAAGGGGTTATACAGCTTGGGATCCTACATCGCCTGCGTTTATCTTTGGTACTACGTTGTGTATTCCAACAGTTTTTGTGGCTTATACCGGCGAAGCGTTAGATTATAAAACACCTTTATTGAGAGCGTTGCATGCTGTTGATGATGCTGCTACAGCAGTTTGTAAATATTTTGACAAAAATGTAAAAAAAGTAACTTCTTCACTTGGGTGGGAGCAAGAATATTTCTTAGTAGATAGTGCTTTGGCTGCCAGCAGACCGGATATTATTTTAACAGGTAGAACCTTGCTAGGGCATTCTCCTGCAAAAGGACAACAATTAGATGATCATTATTTTGGTTCTATTCCAAATAGGGCTTTAAACTTTATGAGAGATCTGGAGCATGAATGTATGTTACTGGGAATTCCTGTAAAAACGCGTCACAATGAGGTAGCTCCAAATCAATTTGAGTTGGCACCGATTTAT
Organism: Flavobacteriaceae bacterium; assembly: GCA_020435885.1. Classification (GTDB taxonomy): domain Bacteria; phylum Bacteroidota; class Bacteroidia; order Flavobacteriales; family Flavobacteriaceae; genus Aureibaculum. The sequence goes on along the minus strand of JAGQYU010000020.1, from coordinate 14,669 downwards.
GAGGAATCTAACCTTGCGGTTGATCATAATTCTTTATTGATGGATGTTATGGGTAAGGTAGCATCTCGCCATAATTTCAAAGTGTTACTTCACGAAAAACCATTCGCAGGGATAAATGGTTCAGGTAAGCACAATAACTGGTCGCTTGCAACAGATACGGGAGTTAACCTGTTAAGTCCGGGCAAAACACCTATGAGCAACCTTCAGTTTTTAACATTCTTTGTAAATACTATCAAAGCGGTTTATGATAATGAAGAGTTATTGCGTGCTGCAATTGCATCTGCTAGTAATGATCACAGGTTAGGAGCAAATGAAGCACCACCTGCTATCATCTCTGTTTTTATTGGAGATCAGTTAACAAAAGTCCTAAAAGAATTAGAAGGCGTTACGAAAGGAAAATTATCACCTCAAGAAAAAACAGACCTTAAATTGAATGTTGTTGGCAAAATTCCAGATGTGTTGTTAGATAACACTGATAGAAATAGAACCTCGCCATTTGCTTTTACCGGCAATAAATTTGAGTTCAGAGCGGTAGGTTCTATGGCAAACTGTGCTAACCCAATGACGGTACTTAACACCATAGTTGCTAAACAATTAAAAGACTTTAAAATAGAGGTTGATAAACTAGTTGATGGCAAAGGATTGAAAAAGGACGAGGCTGTTTTCAATGTGTTGAGAGAGTATATAAAAGCATCTAAAAATGTTCTTTTTGAAGGAAATGGTTATAGCGAAGAGTGGGAAAAAGAAGCTAAGAAAAGGGGCTTAAGTAACAATAAAACCACTCCGGAAGCCATAAAAGCCAAAATATCTAAAAAGTCTATTGCCCTTTTTGAAGAAATGAATGTAATGAACAAAGTAGAGGTAATGGCAAGGCATGAGATAGAACTGGAAGAATATACCAAACGCCTTCAAATAGAAAGTAGGGTTATTGGCGATATTGCTCGCAATCATGTTATTCCTACAGCTATAATGTATCAAAACACTTTGATCAAAAATGTTACCGGATTAAAAGAAATTTTTGGCGCTAATTTTAAGAAGATAGCTGCTGAACAAATGGATTTGATAGAGAAGATATCAGGCCACATTGCCACTATAAATTCTAAGGTTGAATTGATGATTGAAGAACGTAAGAAAGCGAATAAATTACATGGGCAAAAAGCAGCCGATGCTTATTGTAATAATGTAAAGCCTTTCTTTGAAGAGATTCGCTATCATTGTGATAAACTTGAACTGATGATAGATGATGAACAATGGCCGTTGACTAAGTACAGAGAATTGTTATTTATTAGATAATTGATTAAAAGCCTCTCAAATTTGAGAGGCTTTTTTTATTCAATTTTATTTTTTGGCAAATCTTTCAAAAAGTAATTATATGATATTGTTAGCACAAGAACAAAAATGGCAGTAAGCACCCCTATAATAACATCATAAAAAGGGCCTAAAGAAAGCGATATCCTTATAAAGATAGTAGCCAACACAAATGCAGAATATCTAAAAATCCTGTAATAATTAAGTGTATATCTTAAGGCAACCAATATAATTATAATATCGCTAAAAATTAAAATAGTATAAAACGAAGGAAAAGAATGTAAATAATTACCGGTTTGCAATAAAATTTTAATATCATAAAAACCTACAACAATAAAAGCTGCCAGCAGCACAAGAGAAAGAAGCTTTTTTGTTTGAATGAATTTCTTCTGATCATCTTCTTTGCTTGTAAGCCTTGTATGTAATTGCAGTTTGGTGTTAAATCCTAAAATTATAAAAATTAGTAATGCTCCAAAAGCATAGAAAAACATATTTATTAGAGAATCAGACATAATTGAGTTCCACTCAAAATTTTGTACATGGCTAAACTCCTTAAACCCAAAGCGAATAAAAATCAGCGATAATAATTCAAATTGTTTTCCAACGGAATTGGCCACTGACCTTGGCAACACAAATATTAAACTTAACAATTCTAAGATTAAAAGAATGGTAAACGAAATATCAATAGCAAAAAATGGATTTGAAAAATATTCATCTAATTTTCCTAAAGAGATGAGGTTGTTTCTATCTAAATAGCTAACAATCACACTTATAACAAAAATAGAAACCAATGAAAAGCTAACAATTTTATTACTTGTTTTGCTTTCCCAAACAGTTTTGATTCTTTCGAAGATTAACTCGGCTGATTGTAAGATTTTTGATGTCATTTTGATTAAAAATATTTAAAATAGGGTAAACTATTTAAAATGAATCTCTTACAAATTTATCATTTTAATGAATTTTATTTTGTTAGATTTACACAAAACTTCTTAAAACCATGAAAAAAATTACTTTACTACTACTTTTTGTTGCATTTTTTCAATCGAATGCTCAAAACAATGTTGAAAAATTAATTGATGAAATTGAACCGAAGGTTATAGAATGGCGTAGAGATTTTCATCAAACCCCTGAATTATCTAACCGAGAATTCAAAACAGCAGAAAAAATTGCAGCTCACCTTAAAAACTTGGGTTTAGAAGTACAAACTGGTATAGCACATACTGGTGTTGTTGGTGTTCTAAAAGGAGGTAAGCCCGGCCCCGTGATTGCTTTACGGGCAGATATAGATGGTTTACCGGTAACGGAAAGGACTCCGGTTCCATTCGCTTCTAAAGTAAAAAGCACATACAACGGTATAGAAACCGGAGTGATGCATGCCTGTGGACATGATACGCATATCGCCATTTTAATGGGAACTGCAGAAGTGCTTTCAAAAATGAAAAAAGATATAAAAGGAACCGTTAAATTTATTTTTCAACCTGCGGAAGAGGGTGCGCCTGTTGGCGAAGAAGGAGGTGCAGAATTGATGGTTAAAGAAGGTGTTCTTAAGAATCCTGATGTGGAGGCTATTTTTGGATTGCACATTGGTGCAGGTACTGATGTGGGTACTATTGAATATAAACCTGGCGGTACTATGGCTGCTGCTCAACGTTTTGTTATCAACGTACAAGGGAAGCAGACACATGGTAGCAGACCCTGGGGAGGTGTTGACCCGATTGTGGTTTCTGCTCAGATTATCAACGGATTGCAAACTATTATCAGCAGAGATACCGAACTCACCAAAGAAGCCGCTGTTATCACAGTTGGACTTATCAGAGGCGGGGTTAGAAATAATATTATTCCAGAAGATGTTGAAATGATAGGAACCATAAGAACATTGGATTATGATATGCAAAAGAAATTGAACGCAGAAATGAAACGCAGAGTTCCTGCTATTGCTGAAGCATTTGGAGCTAAAGCCACTATTGAAATTTCAGAGGGGCTTCCGGTAACGTACAATAATCCTGATTTGGTTACCAAAATGTTACCTTCATTAGAAAAAGCAGCCGGAAAAGAAAATGTAAAATTGGTAAAAGCGGTTACCGGAGCGGAAGATTTTTCGTTCTTTCAAAAAGAAATACCGGGCTTTTATTTTTTCTTAGGAGGAAAGCCACTTGATGTAAAACGAGAAGATGCTGCTTCACACCATACCCCTGATTTTTATATTGAGGAAAGTGGTATGAAACTGGGAGTCAAAGCATTTGTACAAATAGTAATGGATTATCCTACAAAAAGGAAATAAAGTCACCTAAGTTACATAATAAAGGCAAAATTAATTTTTATCTTTGCAGCCGTTAAAACTATAATTTAGAATGGGTTTTTTTAATTTTTTTGGTGGCGGTGGAGATTCAGGTAAAATTGCTGAATATTTAGACAAAGGAGCTGTTATTATTGATGTTCGTACTCCTATGGAGTTTGATGAGGGGCATGTGCCGGGGTCTGTAAATATTCCTCTTCAGCAAATTACAGCTAGGGTTGCTGAAATTAAAAAGTTTAACAAGCCTGTAATAGCATGTTGTAGAAGTGGTGCTAGAAGCGGAAATGCAACTACTTTTTTAAACGGTAAAGGCATTGACACCATTAATGGTGGTCCGTGGCAAACAGTAGATAGTGCACTAAAGGCTAAAAAGTAATTGAAGGATATTTTTTTGATAGAACATTGATCTTCTGTTCAATGCTTTTCAAAAACTCCTGATGTTGCTTACTTGTTGGGTTAAACGGTTTATGAGCCAATCCTTTTTGGATAGTATCTACATCATTCATTACCGTATAAGCATCTTTTGAAACCCAAGTTTCTGTAAATTTTCCCCAGATATAGTCTATAGCAGTGTGATTAGGGTGGATCATATCTTCATTATAAAACCTATAGTCTCGTAAGTCATCCATCATTATTTCGTAGGACGGAAAATAATGAACATTTTTTTCAGCAGGGATAACTCCATGAATGGAGGACAACAAATGTGCTTTACTCAACTGATTTTCTATAAAGCCATCTTTTAAATGCCTTACAGGCGACACTGTAAAAATAACCACAGCATTTTTATTCACTTTTTTAATGAGGGCAATACTATTACGTAAACTCGTTGAAACTTGTTCAGTTGTAAGTAGTTCTTTCTGAAATTCTTTTTGCGGAATTTTATGGCAATTTGCTACAATACTGTCAGTTTTTAAATAACGGTACACCCATGCCGTTCCTAAGGTTAGGATAACATGCGAAGCATTTTTCAACGCATTATGGAGTAATTCTATATTGTTGTTTATAGCAGTGAGAACTTCATCAACTTTTGATGAAGAAAACTGAGTATGATGATGTAAACTTAGCCAAAGTTCATTAAAAAATATCAGATCGTTTTGAATATATACTTTTCCTTCAATACTTTCAGCAATAGCATTTTCAATGGCAACAGGATTGAAGACAATACCATACGGATTTATTAAAGTATCGAATTTAAAATAGTTGAGCTTTTCGCCAATATTATTTGAAAAACAAGACCCCAATAAAACTACGTTACCATCATAATCAATTTGAGGCTGTTGTTGTTTTATTGGAATCTCAGTTCTGAAAATCATTATTTAATATATGTTTTGGCTTTTTCTAAAGCTTCGGTAATCCCTTCGGGTTTTTTACCTCCGGCAGTAGCAAAGAATGGTTGGCCACCGCCGCCACCTTGTATTAATTTGCCAAGTTCTCTTACAATGTTGCCCGCATTGAGGTCTTCATTTGTAATTTCTTTTGAGATATAAACAGTCAATAAAGCCTTGCCATCATTTTCAGAGCCTGCAATAAAATACAGGTTGTCTATCTCTCCTGCCAATTGAAAAGCTAAATCTTTTATAGCATTAGCATCAAGATTTACTTTTGCAGCAATAAAATTCACATTGCCAATCTTTTCAATAGAATTTTTTAAATCGCCTTTAAGATTTGATGCTTTATCTTTCATCAGGTGTTCAATCTCCTTTTTTAGTTTGTTATTTTCTTCCTGTAAGGAAATAACATATTCAACGGGGTTTAAGGAACCTTTGAACAGACCTTTTATTTCATTATAAGCATTATTATTTTCTTTAAAAAGATCTTTTACTGCATCGTTGGTTATGGCTTCTATCCTTCTGATGCCGGCAGCGATAGCGCTTTCTGAAACAATTTTAAAATGCCAAATGTCACCGGTATTTTGAACGTGCGTACCACCACAAAGCTCCATAGATTTACCAAATTTTATGGTTCTAACCATATCACCATACTTTTCGCCAAAAAGAGCCATAGCCCCTTGAGCCAGCGCAGCTTCCATAGTAGAATTTCTATTTTCTTCTAAGGGCAATTTATTATTGATGCGGGCATTTACAAAATCTTCTACATCTTGAATTTCTTGCGGAGTCATTTTTGCGAAATGCGAAAAATCAAAACGAAGCCCCTTTGAATGCACAGAAGAACCTTTTTGTTCTACGTGGTTGCCCAAAATCTCCCTCAATGCTTGATGCAATAAATGCGTAGCACTATGGTTGCAAGCAGTTCTAAAACGTTGCTTTTCATCTACAACGGCTTTAAAGGTATCCGTTGGATTTTGAGGAAGATCTTTAGTATAATGAATGATAAGATTATTCTCTTTTTTAGTATCGATGATGTAAATAACATTTCCATTAGGGACTTCCAAGTATCCTTTATCGCCAACTTGTCCACCTCCTTCGGCATAAAAAGGGGTGATGTTAAATACCAATTGATACAATTCGCCATCCTTTTTAGAAGTCACTTTTCTGTAACGAGTTATTTTAACTTGCGCCTCCAACGTATCATATCCTATAAATTCTTCAATAGGATCATCCACCAAAACAATCCAGTCAGAGGTATCAACGGCAGCAGCATTCCTAGATCTGTTTTTTTGGGCTTCCATTGCTTTATCAAAAGCATCCATATCAATATCAAGTCCTTTTTCCCGTAGGATCAATGCTGTTAAGTCCACAGGGAAACCAAAGGTGTCATACAGTTCAAAAACCTTTTCTCCGGATACAACTTTTCCGTTAGTTTCGGCAATGATACCATCCAACAATAACAACCCTTGATCTAATGTTTTAAGAAAAGAATGCTCCTCTTCTTTAATTACATTGTAGATGAGTTGTTCTTGAGTTTTAAGTTCCGTAAAAGTGCCGCTCATTTGTTTGCTCAACACATTCACCAATTTATAAATAAAAGGTTCTTTTTGGTTGAGGAATGTAAAGCCATAGCGAATAGCCCTTCGCAAAATCCTTCTAATCACATAACCTGCGCCATTATTGGAAGGTAATTGTCCGTCAGCAATGGCAAAAGCCACAGCCCTAACATGGTCTGCAATTACTCGAATGGCAATGTCAGTTTTTTCAGTTACACCATATTCGTTTTGCGTTATGGTTTCAACTTCGCGGATAAGCGGTGTAAAAACATCTGTATCGTAATTAGATGTTACATGTTGAAGCACCATGCAAAGGCGTTCAAAGCCCATACCTGTATCGATATGCTTTTCAGGAAGTTCTTCCAAAGACCCATCGGCTTTTCTGTTGAATTGGATGAATACCAAGTTCCAGATTTCAATTACCTGAGGATGGTCTTTGTTTACTAATTCATTACCGGAAATAGCAGCTTTTTCTTCTTCAGAGCGTATATCTACATGTATCTCTGAACAAGGCCCACAGGGCCCTTGAGCGCCCATTTCCCAAAAGTTATCCTTTTTGGAACCGCGTAGAATTCTATCTTCACTTATATGTTCTTTCCAAAAGTCGTAAGCCTCTTGGTCAAAAGCTAAATTATCATCTTTATCACCTTCAAAAACAGTAACATATAAGTTATTCTTATCAATTTTATAAACATCTGTAAGCAGTTCCCATGCCCATGCAATGGCTTCTTTTTTAAAGTAATCGCCAAAACTCCAGTTGCCCAACATTTCGAACATAGTATGGTGGTAGGTATCAATACCAACCTCTTCCAAATCATTATGTTTACCGGAAACTCTTAAGCATTTTTGTGTATCTGCAACACGTTTTGCTTCTGCTTTTTTCTGTCCTAAAAAGAATTCTTTAAAAGGAACCATCCCTGCATTGTTGAACATGAGTGTTGGATCATCTTTTAATACAATAGGAGCTGATGGTACAATTTTGTGTTGTTTACTCTGAAAAAAATCTAAAAATTGTTGTCTTATTTGTTGCGACGTCATAAAATGTTAATTATAAGCTAAAAGGACTGCCTGTTTTTATAGTTTGAAAACATTTTGTACATTTGTTTGTTACGCGGACTGATGTTTCGCGTTTTTTGCATATTTAAAGCTACAAAAATAGCACAATTTATATTATGTCGAAGGTAAAATATTATTATGATTCCGAAACGCTATCCTACAGGAAGATAGAGCTTCGAAAACGTGATAAATTCAAGAAGGTGCTTGGTTTTGTGTTGAGTGCTGCTATTGCAGGATTACTGTTCATGTTTATTTCCTTTCAGTTTATAGAATCTCCTAAACAAAAGGCTCAAAAAAGAGAGTTAGAGAATATGAAATTGCATTATGATCTGTTAAGTAAAAAAATGGATCAGGTGCAAGATGTGCTGGAGGGGATTCAGCATAGAGATAATGAAATTTATAGATTATACTTTGAGGCGAACCCAATACCTGATGAGCAACGAAAAGCCGGATTTGGAGGTGTGAACCGCTACAAATCGTTGGAAGGTTTTGAAAATTCTGATATGATTATCGATGTGTCCAAAAGTATGGACATTCTTTCCAAGCAATTGTATATACAATCAAAATCATTGGATGATATTATCAATTTAGCAGAAGATAAAGAAAAGTTATTAGCCGCTATACCAGCCATAATGCCTGTAAGAAAAGAAGACCTTACCAGAATGGCTTCTGGTTATGGTTGGCGATCTGACCCTTTTACTAAAGCCAGAAAAATGCACAGAGGTATGGACTTTACTGCGCCAACAGGTACTCCGGTGTATGCTGCAGGCAATGGTAAAATTCTTAAAGCAGACAATACCGCTTCCGGTTTTGGAGAGCATATTGAAATAGATCACGGATATGGTTACAGTACTATTTATGCGCATTTAAGTAAGTATAATGTAAAGGCCGGGCAAAAAGTAAAAAGAGGCGATTTGATAGGTTTTGTAGGCAATACTGGCCGTTCAAGTGGGCCGCATTTACATTATGAAGTTCACAAGAATGGACAACCCATTAATCCAATAAATTTCTACTACGGAAACTTAACTCCGGAAGAATTTAAGCAGATGTTAAAAACAGCCTCACAAGAAGGACAATCATTTGACTAATGTATATAGATTTACCTGACAAGCGCTATTATAAAATTGGCGAAGTTGCCAAGGCATTCAATGTAAATGCTTCTTTGATCCGTTTTTGGGATAAGGAGTTTGATGTGCTTAAACCTAAAAAAAATAATAAGGGCAATCGGCTTTTTACACAAGAAGATGTAGAGAACTTGAAAATGATCTATCACCTTGTAAAAGAAAAAGGTTTTACATTAGAAGGAGCTAAAAAAACATTGAAAGCTAAACCTGAAAAAATTAAAGAGGAACATTCTGTTATTGCACGTTTGGAAGCAATAAAAAATGAACTGATACAAATAAAAGATCAATTATAACCTAAATTTACTTATCATGAAAAAAGGCGTTATTGCCGGACTTGGGTGTTTTGGCATTACCATAATAGGAATTATAGTACTGGCTTTAATAGTTGGTGGTATGATGTACAAATTTAATAATACTGCAGTTACTTTTCAGGAAGATGCAAAGACGGCTTGGTCTAATGTTGAAAGTGCTTACCAACGTAGAAATGACCTTATTGGTAATTTAGTAAAAACGGTTCAAGGTGCTGCTGATTTTGAAAAAAGTACCTTGACAGAAGTTATTGAAGCAAGAGCTAAGGCCACTCAAACTACTATAGATCCAACTAATATCACCCCTGAACAATTGGCTCAATTTCAAGAGGCACAGCAAGGACTTAGCGGAGCTTTATCCAGATTGTTAGTCACAGTGGAAAAATATCCTGATCTTAAAGCCAATCAAAACTTTATTGAATTACAAAGTCAATTAGAAGGGACAGAGAACAGAATAAATGTAGAGAGGAATAGATATAATGATGCAGTTAATGTATATAATAAACATATAAAAATATTTCCAAATAGTTTTTTTGCAGGTATTTTAGGGTTTACAGAGATGACACGCTACCAAGCTGATCCTGGTTCAGAAAAAGCACCTGAAGTAGAGTTTGATTTCGGTAAAAAAGAATAACCATGTCTCACGTAGAAGATTTTTTATCAGCTAAGCAAGAACAAGAACTCATTGAGTCTATTCGCTTGGCAGAGAAAAATACTTCGGGAGAAATACGTGTTCATTTAGAACGGACAACCCATAAAGAACCATTAGAAAGGGCGGTAGAAGTTTTTCATTTTCTTAAAATGGATGAAACTGAACAGCGAAATGGAGTTCTTTTTTATGTAGCTGTTGATGATAAAAAATTTTCTGTGGTGGGTGATAAAGGCATCAACCAAGTTGTGCCAGATGATTTTTGGAATAGTGTAAAAGATTTGGTAATTGGCGAATTTAAAAAAGCACATTACACTAATGGATTGAAGTTAGGTATTTTAGAAGCTGGTAATAAGTTGAAGCAATATTTTCCTTACAAAATTGATGATATAAACGAGATTGATGATAGCATCTCTATAGGATAAAAGCTTTAGTATTACTGGTATTTTTCTTAATTTTAAGCCTCAATACGTTTTTAATGTCAACATTCTATAAACTCTCTGTAAAAGAGATACATAAAGAAACCGAGAATTCGGTTTCTATTGTTTTTGATATCCCCGATTATTTAAAAAATGCTTTTGATTTTACTCCGGGCCAATACATCAATATAAAAAAAGAACTTAATGGTGAGGAGTTAAGGAGAGCCTATTCTATTTGCTCCTCCAGAAAGAGCGGAGAGATAAGAATAGGGATAAAGGCGGTTGAAGGAGGAACTTTTTCGGTTTATGCTACGTCTCAATTAAAGGTAGGTGATGTGTTAGAAGTTTCGCCTCCTGAAGGTAGATTTACCCTACAGATAGATCCAAACAACAAGCAAAACTATTTAGCATTTGCTGCCGGAAGTGGTATAACACCAATCCTTTCTATGATAAAATCTGTATTAGAGGAAGAAGTTAAAAGTAGTTTTGTGTTGGTGTATGGTAATAAAAAACCATCATATACAATGTTTAAGAAGGAGATTGATGAACTTTCTGCAGCATTTTCCGATCGATTTTTTGTTCATTATGTGTATAGCCAATCTAATGAAGAGAATACTCTTTTTGGGCGGATAGATACATCTATCAGCAATTTTATAATTAAAAATAAACATAAAGAAACCTCTTTTGATGAAGTGTTTTTGTGTGGGCCAGAGTTAATGATACAACAACTAAAAGAACAATTAATCACTAATGGTTTTACAGAAAACAATGTTCATTTTGAACTTTTTACAGCTAAAGAAATACCTATGACGAACGAATGTATTGAAGGAACTTCAACAATTACAATTTTGTTGGATGATGAGGAAACCACCTTATCAATGCCTAGAGAAAAAACTATTTTAGAAACTGCTTTAACCAATGGTTTAGATGCCCCCTTTTCTTGCCAAGGAGGTATTTGTAGTAGTTGTTTGGCAAAGGTTACGGAAGGAAAAGCAATTATGGATAAGAATACCATCTTAACCGATAAAGAAGTGGAAGAAGGGTTGGTTTTGACCTGTCAGGCACATCCGGTTACGGATACCATTACAATAGATTATGACAATGTTTAGCCTTAAAACATATATAAATGCATGATATTATAAATGCAATTCCTGTTGGGATAGGGCTTGCGTTTATGATTGGCCCTGTATTTTTTGTATTACTCCAAACAAGTGCCATAAAAGGATTTAGGGCGGCCGTTGTGTTTGATCTGGGCGTTGTATTGGCTGATGTTGTCTTTATTTATTTTGCTTATTATGGCAGTAGAACATTGTTGGAGAAAATAAAGGATGACCCCAGACTATTTGTGTTGGGAGGAGGAATTTTATTTGTCTATGGCTTATTTACCTTTTATAAGCGTAGAAAACCTGTAATTACTGATGATGAACTTGTTATTACGGAAAAGAACAATTATCTGAGCCTTTTTGTAGAAGGCTTCTTTTTAAACTTTATCAATGTAGGGGTGTTGGCATTTTGGCTAGCACTGATAGTTGTTATTGCTCCAAATTTAGAAATGAGTGATTCGCGTATCTTTACGTATTTTGCAACGATAATTGTAGTCTATTTTATTACAGATATTTTTAAAATACTGTTGGCAAAACAATTAAAAAGTAAACTCACTCCTAATGTCATTAGAAAAGTAAAAAGAGGTATGGGTATTGCTTTAATGATTTTTGGTATTGTAATGGCATCCAAAGGGTTGATCCCTGAAAAGGCTATGAAAAAAATCGATAACGCTATTGAAAAGAAAATAGAAAAATCTTAAACACCGGTACTTCCAAAACCTCCGGAACCTCTTTTGGTCTCACTCAATACTTCTACTTCTTCCCAACTTGCCTGTTCAAATTTTGCAATAACCATTTGTGCAATTCTATCTCCATCATTAATGGTGAAATTATCATTTGATAAATTTACTAAAATGACACCTACTTCGCCTCTGTAATCAGCATCAATAGTGCCAGGCGCATTCAAAACACTAATGCCATTCTTAGCAGCTAAACCACTTCGTGGCCTTACTTGTGCCTCAAAACCAACGGGGAGAGCTATAAATAACCCGGTTTTTATAATAGCCCTTTCCAAAGGTTTCATTGTGATACTTTCATCAATATTGGCCCTGAGATCCATCCCCGCAGAAGCAGAAGTTTCGTAAGTAGGTAAGGTGTGTTTTGATTTATTAATTATTTGAACTTTCATGTTTTAAAAGTGTTTTTAATTCATCTTTCTCTAAGAATATAATCAATCCTATAAATAAGGCAATCATCAGTATTGATACAAAATACATGTCTCTGAATTGATAAAAAGAAAGAAATGAAAACAGTGTTGATACTAAGATGTAAAAAATGATTTTTCTAATTTTATAAGGTACTCTGTAATATTTTTTTCCATAGATATAAGAGATAATAGCCATCCCTCCGTAAGCGATTAAAGTTGCCCAAGCCGATGCCATGAAGCCATATGTAGGGATAAATACAACGTTCAATACGATAGTTAAAATGGCACCGAAAATTGAAAAATACATGCCGTATTTGGTTTTATCGGTTAATTTGTACCAAACGGATAGATTATTATAAATGCCCAAAAACAGATTCGCTAGTAAAATGATAGGGACAATAGCTAGGGCTGAGAAATACTCAGGTTTCCCTAAGAGAATTTTTGAAAAAGGTGTAATAAATCCAACTACTACGAGCATAAAAATTGCCCCTATTATGGTAAACCAAGTCATAATTTTTGAGTAGGTTTCTTTGGCATTTTCCTTATCAGCATGGTTAAAAAAGAAGGGTTCGGCTCCCAGCCTAAATGCCATCACGTAAAGTGTCATAAAAACTCCCAGCTTATAACATGCGGCGTAGATACCCATCTCATCTTTACCTATCATATCTCCTAAAAGCAACTTATCTAAATTTTCGTTGGTTACATAAGCAAGGCTTCCTACCATGATGGGCAGACCGTAGAGCAACATCTTCTTTAAAAGACTGCCTTTAAATTCTAATTTGAATGCCAGCATGTAAGGAATTAATAGTAAAAAAGTCGCTAAACTGGCTATCAAGTTAGCGATGAATATGAATACTACCGTTGGAGTTTCTTTATAGTAATTAACTATAAATGATGGTAGAAAAATATTGTTCTTTATAGCATAGGGTATAAACCACAAGAAGAAAATGTTAAAGAAAGCATATATCAGGATGTTTATGGTTTTATAAAAAGTAAACCGTATAGGTTTGTTAATTACTCGCAAATAAGCAAAAGGAATTACAACTAACAGGTCTAAAGCAGTAACAAATGTTAATATCCGTAAATGATTAGGATTGTCAAACCCAAAAAGGTTAGCAAGCGTATTATTGAAGAGTAATAATGTTATTAAAAATATAAGTGTTGATCCAATCAAAGTGATAAAAGAGGTTGAGACCACAACGTTCTTTTCTTTTTCTTTTGAAAAGAACCTAAAAAAAGAGGTTTCCAATCCGAATGTTAAAAAAGCGATAAAATAGGCAGCAAAAACAAAATACCAAGTATTATCAGCATAGTTGCTGGCCTCTAATTTGTTAGTGTGTAATTTGGTTAAAAGAATATTGATGGCTCTTGGTAAAACTGCCGCTATACCGTAGATAAAAGTATCTTTAAAGAAACGCTGTAAAGAGCTCAATAGATAGAATGATTTGAAACAACAACTTTAAAACGAAAGTAAAAAAGTTAATTCATTTTTTAAAGTTTAAATGCGTTTAAAATAAAAAACCCTTGCAATTGCAAGGGTTTTTATATAGTATTTTTTCAAATTAAGCTTTCGCCTCTACCGGTTCAATAGAAACAAAAGATTTGTTGTCCTTACCTTTGGTAAATTTAACTACACCATCAACTTTAGCGTGCAACGTATGGTCTTTACCCATATATACATTTTCACCTGGGTGGTGGGCTGTACCTCTTTGACGAACTATAATGTTACCTGCGATAGCTGCTTGCCCTCCGTAAATCTTTACGCCAAGTCGTTTAGATTCTGATTCTCTACCGTTCTTAGAACTACCGACACCTTTTTTATGAGCCATGATCTTATAGTTTTAAATTATTAAAAAGACGGATTATGCTTTACCGCCATTAAGTTTATCTTGCAATTCTTTTAACTCGTCCCATTTGCCATCGGCAGCTAATTTAGCTTGTTGTGGCCATGTATCAGGAACGTGATTACCTCTTACATCAGCAATGATCTCTGAAATTTTAGCAGGTTTAGCTTTAGCTAAATCAGCATAAGTTGCAATACCTGCTGCAATTAAAGTTTCAGCAATTTTAGGTCCAATTCCTTCAATTTTCTTTAAATCATCAGCTTCAACTTTAGCAGCTTTTTTTGGTTCTGCTTTTGGAGTCTCTTTTTTAGGGGCTTCTTTCTTTTCAACTTTAGCTTCTTTAGCAGGGGCTGCTTTTTTAGCACCACTAGCAGCAATACTTTCAATTACTATTTCAGATAAGTATTGTCTGTGACCATTTTTTACTTTATAACCTTTTCTGCGTTTTTTCTTAAAAACGATCACTTTATCACCTTTAAGGTGTTTTAGAATTTTTGCAGTCACTGCTGCACCTTCTATAACCGGGGCGCC
>JAGQYU010000178.1:4335-11077 GCA_020435885.1 Flavobacteriaceae bacterium | reverse complement strand
ACCCACACTTTATCACCACTCATCCATGTTGGATAGGCAAAGAATAAAAATGCTCTGATGGTTAAAGCCGGATTCAAAATGTTCATTCCTGTTCCTCCAAAAACTTCTTTACCTATTACAACCCCAAAAACAACTGCTACTGCAAGCATCCATAATGGAGTGTCAATTGGAATAATCAATGGAACTAACATACCTGTTACAAAGTAGCCTTCCTCAACTTCGTGATTATTAATAGTGGCAAACAATATTTCTATTGCTAAACCAACAACATAAGATACAATTACTAAAGGCAACAGTTTTGTGGCTCCAATAACAAGGTTATCTAAATTCCAAAATGTTGAACTAAAAAATCCCATTCCTTCGGTAAACCCGTTAATAGCTGCATTGTGTTGAAACCCTGCATTAAACATCCCAAAGATTAACAATGGAATTAAAGGCAACACAACGTTCATCATGGTACGTTTTAAGTCATCAGCTGCTCTAATATGACTTCCGGAATGTGTTGTTTCTTTCGGTGTATAAAAAAGTGTATGGATTGCACCAAATGTAGTTTGCCATTTAGTACCTTTAACTTTTTCGCTAATAGTATGTAATTTCTCTTTTAAACCCATAACTTATCCTATTTCTTTTAACATAAGATCTAAACCTTTCCTTATTATTTCTTGATGTGGTTGTTTAGACACACACACAAATTCCGTCAATGCAAAATCTTCCGGAGCAACCTCGTACATACCTAAGTTTTCCATTTCATCTAAATCTTCATACATACAAGCTTTTAATAGTTGCATTGGATAAATATCCAGCGGAAATACTTCTTCGTATTGCCCGGTTACCACAAAAGCTCTATGCTCACCGTTAGTATTGGTGTTTAGATCGTATTTCTTATTAGATGATAACCAAGAAAAAGTTAATGCCCTTGATGGAGATATTTTGTTAAATACAGGTTTTAACCAGCCGAAAAATTCATAATCATCTCCTTCCGGAATAGCTGTTATTTGATTATCATAATATCCTAAATAACCATTAGTTCCTACCTGTTTTCCTGTAAGCACATTACCACTGATCAATCTGGTCTTTTCAGGTTTTAGTTCATTGGCAACTATATCACTCATCAAAGCACCTATATGTACTGTAACATATTTTGGTTTACTGAAATGAGAACCCGTTAAAGCTACCGTTCTTGCTGAGTTGAACTTACCCGTTAACAGTAATTCGCCAATAATAACTAAATCTTGTGGAGTTACCACCCAAACCTTTTCTCCTTTATTGATAGGGTCTATGTTGGCTATTTGTGTACTTACATTACCTATTGGATGTGGCCCAGAAACCTTGTGCAGTTGTATATTCTGAAGTCCGTCAAATACTGAGCTTGAACCTGCTTTTACACTTACATGAACCTTACCGGAAGTAAGTTTAGACAATGCTGTTAAAGCAACTTGCAATTCAGCTTCCTTACCTTGCAACACATAGTTATAATCAGGAGCTAAAGGTGCACTGGCATACGCCGAAACAAAAATCGACTTTGGTGTGTCATCCGGTTTAGCAATAACATCATAAGGACGCTGTTTTATAAATGGCCAACAGCCACTTGCTAACAAATGTGCCTTGATATCATCAGCAGATAAACCAGAAATATCTTTCTTGCCAAAATCTGCAAATTTTTGCTCTTTATCAGCTAAAATCTTAACTTCCAATATTTTGCGTTTAGCCCCTCTAACAATCTCAATTATTTCTCCGCTTACCGGCGATGGAAATAATATACGATCATCAGCTTTTGAGTAAAAAATAGCCTCTCCTGCTTTAACTTCTGCCTTTTCTCTAACTTTTAATTTGGGAATGATTCCGTGGAAATCTTCAGGTTTTACGGCAAACACACTACTTAAAGGAAGTGCTGAAGTTGTCTTTTCTGCCTCACCCACCAGCTTAATATCTAAGCCTTTTCTAATACGAATGTCTGTAGACATATGTTGAGTTTGAAATTAAGTCTAAAAAATCGCTGCAAATTTAAAGATTTTGATTGTGTTATGTAACTATTTATTTAGAAAATTATTATTTATAATCGTTCTAAATTAAACAATTTCCAACTTGTAATTCCCTATTTATTATTTTTACAATTTATACGTGGTATATGTTTTGATATACTGCTGAAAATCATAATCCCCATGAAGGAAGGCTTTCTTAAAAAAATTATTTCGGCAATACTGTTACTGTTAACAATATCGCTATCTGCTCAAAATAAAAACACTATCAATCCTCCAGATCATATTAAATCAATAATGTTACGATCTCAAGCAGTCAATGATTATGCTCCAATAGTGAGATTAGGACAATCCATTTTACTAGAATTTGACGATCTGAATGCCGATCAACACCAATATTCTTATAAAATTGAGCATTATGACTACAATTGGGAGCTTTCAAATATAAATTCTACTGAATATATTGATGGTTATAACACCGACTGGATACGCAATTTTGAAGAATCTTTTAACACACTGCAAGCTTACACACATTATCGTTTACAACTACCAAATGAATACACAAAAATTAAAATAAGCGGCAATTATATGCTAACCGTTTTAGATGAAAACAATGGAATTGTTTTTTCCAGACCATTTATTATTTATGAACCCTTAGTAGATGTTGGAGTTAGCGTACACAGAAACAGAGATATAGCTACCATAAACACTAAGCATTCGGTACAGTTTAGTATTAACCATCCTAATTTGAACATCAACAATCCCAGTATGGAAATTAAACCTGTTATTTATCAAAATACAGATTGGAATACTAGAATTGACAATCTAAAGCCACAGTTTTATAAAGGCAGCCAGCTTTTATACAAATATGTTGATGAAATATCCTTTTGGGCAGGGAATGAATTTCTTTTCTTTGATACTAAACAGATTAGGACTGCCTCCAACAATGTTGCAAAAGTGGAACTAGATGACATTTTCCACACCTATTTATATATTGATGAAGCCAGAGGCAGTAAACCCTACACATTAAATCCTGATATTAACGGAAACTTTGTTATCAGAACCATTGATGATGAAAACAATGCCACCGAAGCAGATTACTCACAGGTATATTTTAAACTGGAAAGTTTTGCAGATACAGGTGGTAATGATGTTTACATCTACGGAAACTTCAATGGCTGGCAACTTACTGATGAAAATAAATTAACATATAATGAAAGATCTGGATTGTATGAAGGTCAACTACTACTAAAACAAGGTTTTTATAACTACACCTATGTTATAAAAAACAATGATGAAATAGATAATCATACTATTGAAGGTTCTTTTTATCAAACTGAAAACGACTATAGTGTACTGGTTTACTACAAACCTTTCGGCAGTAGATATGATAGTGTTATAGGCTACGGAAAAACAAATTCTGAAAATCTACGCAACTAAATTCATAAAAAAGCATCTACACCATAAGTTGACAAAATTTTATATATTTGTAACCTATATTACACACTATCTTGCTATGGTTCAACAAGTAACAAACGGCATTAAAATATCTGTAAAAACCAATTTTGAAGGCACCGTTTTTCAAAATTACAGGGTATATTTTTCGTTTAGTTATCAAATTACCATTGAAAATCAAAGTAATGATTCCGTACAGTTGATAAGTCGTTATTGGAAAATATTCGACTCTTTAAAAAACACTGAAATAGTTGAAGGAGAGGGTGTTATAGGTCAAAAACCTGTTCTTCCTCCAAAAAAATCATATACGTACAGTTCATATTGTAACCTTACATCTCCCATCGGTGCCATGAAAGGTTTCTTTAATATGATCAATTTTTCTACTACTAAAAACATTAAGGTGTACATTCCTACTTTTCAACTGACTGTACCTGCCATTTTGAACTAAAAATTTAGTATTTTTAGACCAGTTTCAACTGACCTGCAATGAAATCCCGTACTCGCTTTAGCAAAAAAAAGAGAGGTATTCAATGTTTAAACTGTGGACAACCTATGTCTCACAGAGACAATTGTTGTTCTAATTGCGGACAGGTAAATGATGAACTTCCACTAAGTATAAAGCAGTTTATTTCAGATTTTTTTGCCGGATTTTTCAATTTTGACAGCCGCTTTTTTAAAACATTTATACCATTACTTTTTAAACCCGGCAAAGTTCCAAAAGATTATATTGAGGGTAAACGGATGAAATATGTTAATCCTTTCCAATTATATCTAAACGTTACTATTATTTTCTTTTTGATGCAAGGATTCTTCTCTGCATTGGATGAATACAAACTCTCAGATCCTACGATAGAGGAAAGTAATCAAGTTACCAAGGATTCAATTGCGCAACAAACTCATAAACAACTAAAAGAAGTTGAGAAAAACCTTGCAAATCAAGGGCTTAATATTAATTTTAGTGTCCCAAGTAATGACACCATCCAACAAAAAAAGAAAGATACTATTGTTTCCATTTATGAAAAGTATATAAAAAAATATCCTAAAGATTCTCTTTTAAAAAATCATATCTTTAAAACAAAGAGCTATATTGATTCTATTCTTTTAGCAACCAATACTCTAGAAGTTCTGAACGATTCATTGATTTCACTTCAAAGAAAAGATTCTGTTTTTGATGTATTTTTTGAATCCAATATGGCATTTATTCAGCATTTAACTAATAGTAAAAAAGTTGAGAACATAAAACAGGTTCAAGACTTATCACTACTAAAAGAATTTTCCGTAAATTATATTACTCAGGTCTTCAGAAATCAACATATAACCTATAAAATTCCTGAAAAGGCCACAATTTCTGTTGAAGATGATTTAATAAAAAGTATTGTTGGTCAAGGTTTTTTTAAAAGGATAAGCGATTTTATGGCGTATGATAACAACCATGAAAATGCAGCTGCTTTAGAGGCTATAGACACATTGGGCTACAAAAAAACACGTTGGAATGTATTTTATTTCAAAAAAGCACAAGACCTTAATAAAATGAAAAAAGATAAGGAGTTTAGACAAACCTATTTAGACACTATTATCTCTAAAATATCAGTAGCTTTATTTTTCTTACTCCCTGTATTTACTATGTTCTTATCGTTATTATATATTAGAGGAAAAAAGAATTATACTGAGCATTTGGTCTTTGTTTTTAATGTGCAAACCGTTTTCTTCATTTTACTGATTTTCTTTACGCTATTTGATAAAATTTTAAAAACAGCAATAGGCACAACATTATTTATACCTGTATTTTTATTTTATCTAGAGCGTGCCATGCAAAACTTTTACGAGCAGCATTGGATAAAAACAATTATAAAATTTTTTATACTCAACACAATCTACATAACATTAGCCATTATAGGCTTCGTTATCATTTCATTTTTGGCTTTTGTGCTGTAATTTTAGCGGTAAAACATTACTATTCCTAACATCTTCATAATGCCAATGTATTGATGCTTCTTTTTTCAAAATGGAAGTTATACTTACTGTACCTCCCATACCTCGATTCATCAATACATCTAAGTGCGGATCACCTATTCCGGCTTCATGATGAAACTCCAGTATACTTTTTTGTGATTGGTCATTTTTTTGTTGCCAATCTTTGAACCAGTCTTTACGGAGTTTTTTAACTTCAGCATCATATAATGTGGACGACGACCAAATATGAAACTCCTGTGGCATTTCTTTTAGATGTTTTTGACTGCCATCCCAAACAAACTCCATAAGTTTCAGCGAATCATTCCAATCAACAACTATTAACGTAAACTGCTCAATATCAACTAAATCAACCTCTTCTAAGGCAATTTTAATATCATCACTTTTTAGCAATTCCTTTACAATTAAGCCTCTGCTTTTTCGATAATTAGCTCTGGATGTATGATACTCAAACCCTCCATTTAATAAACAAATGAGTCTATTTTTACTGCTGGTACCTATCCATGTTCCACCTGCTTTACCGTCTTTCGGATACCATAACTTAATGCCATTATTTTCTTCCTTCTTAGGAAAATCAGCCTTTTCCCGTGAAAACGGAACATCTCTACTTGATGTAAGTATAAAATCACGTTCAGAAAGTGGGACATATGTTACTGTACACATAATTTATCGGTTCAAAATTTGTACCTTTGCACTTCAAACCTACACATTTATTTTCAGATAATTGAATTGAAAATATAACAATAATAGGTTTCCTTTTTCTTCCTCTTTTAGAGGATGTATAAAATTTTAGTCGAATTATTCAAATAAACATAACAAATGGCATCAGGATTTTATAATGTACCCAAAGCTATAAACGAACCCGTAAGAGCTTACAAACCGGGTAGTTCGGAACACAGATCATTATTAGATACTTACAAAAAAATGTACAACGAAACCGTTGACATTCCTTTTTACATTGGAGGCAAGGAATTGAAAACCGGAGATACGGTTTCTATCCACCCGCCACACGATCACAAACATACTGTTGGACAATATCATAAAGCAGAAAAGAAACACATTTTAGAAGCTGTTGAAGCTGCTTTGGAAGCCCGTAAAAAATGGGCTGCTACACCTTGGCAAGACAGAGCAGCTATCTTTTTAAAAGCAGCCGAATTATTAGCTGGCCCTTTTAGAGATAGGATAAATGCCGCTACTATGATAGCGCAGTCTAAAAATGTTTTTCAAGCGGAGATTGATTCTGCATGTGAGTTGATAGATTTCTTTAGATTCAATGTGCAATTTATGACCGAGATCTATGAAAATCAGCCAATTTCAAGTCCAGGTATCTGGAACAG
>JAGQYU010000178.1:0-4253 GCA_020435885.1 Flavobacteriaceae bacterium | reverse complement strand
GGTAATTTACCCGCTTCACCAGCTTTAATGGGTAATGTTGTGGTATGGAAACCTGCCGGAACGCAAATATATTCAGCTTACGTTATTATGGAGCTGTTTAAAGCTGCCGGTTTACCGGATGGTGTTATCAATATGGTTACAGGTAATTCTGCTATGATAACAGAAGTATTGTTAGACAGTAAATACTTTGCCGGAATTCACTTTACAGGATCAACAGGTGTTTTCAATAGTTTTTGGGAACAGATCGGTAGAAACGTAAATCAAAGTAAGTATATTTCTTATCCAAGAATAGTAGGTGAAACCGGTGGTAAAGATTTTGTCTGGATGCATCCATCAGCTGATGCTAAAGAAGTTGCCACAGCCTTATCAAGAGGTGCTTTTGAATATCAAGGTCAAAAATGTTCTGCCGCCTCAAGGGCTTATATCCCTGAAAGCAAATGGGCTGATGTTAAGAAATTTTTGGAAGCCGATTTAAAATCTATGAAAATGGGAAGCCCTGATGATACTTCCAATTTCATCAATGCAGTAATTGATAGCAGAGCTTTTGATAAACTTTCAAAATATATCGACAACGCTAAAGATGATAAAGATGCCGAAGTAATCATCGGTGGAAACCATGATAATTCTAAAGGTTACTTTATTGAGCCAACCGTTATTTTAACAACCAATCCTAATTATGCAACTATGTGCACAGAATTGTTTGGCCCGGTGCTAACTATCTATGTATACAAAGATGCTGATTGGGAAAAAACACTGGAATTGGTTGACAGCACCTCAGAATATGCCTTAACGGGAGCCATTTACAGTGCTGACCGTTATGTAATTGATATTGCTACCAATGCTTTGGAAAATGCGGCGGGTAATTTTTATATCAATGATAAACCAACCGGAGCCGTAGTTGGACAACAACCATTTGGCGGCGCCAGAGGTTCAGGAACCAATGACAAAGCAGGTTCTGTATGGAACTTACTACGTTGGGTTAATAACAGAACTATTAAAGAAACTTTTGTTCCTCCAACGGATTACAGGTATCCGTTCTTAGGTGAGTAAGTAACATAACTCATATAATAGAAACGTCATTACTTCACTTTGTTCGTAATGACGTTTCTGATTTTAAAAAAGTTGATATCGCTTTAAAATTTAGTAACTTTCAGCTGTTAAAGCTATCAAGATAAAATAACTGAACCATGTCTCTTAATAACTTACAAACAGTTTTTATTACTTTTTTTCTATCAGGTTTTATATTGATTTCCTGTCAGCAGAAAGAAATTCCTACCGATAAAAAGCCTAATGTAATTATCATTTTTACAGATGATCAAGGCTATCAGGATGTAGGTTGTTTTGGCTCTCCTTTAATTAAAACTCCAAATTTAGATGCACTTGCTAAAGAAGGTATTATGCTTACTGATTTTCATGCAGCGCAACCTGTATGTTCGGCATCACGTGCTGGGTTGCTTACCGGATCTTATCCCAATAGAATTGGCATCCATAATGCATTGATGCCCAATAGCCCTATTGGGCTTAACTCTAATGAAACTACTATTGCGGAAATGCTTAAAGAAAATGGTTATAATACGGCTATTTTTGGGAAGTGGCATTTAGGTGATAATGAAAAATTTATGCCCAATAAACATGGTTTTGATGAATATGTTGGTATCCCTTATTCTAATGATATGTGGCCTCATCATCCGGGGCAAGGCAAGTTTTTTGATTTTGATCCATTACCACTGTATGAAAATGAAAAGATCATCGATACCTTATCGGAACAGTCGCAATTAACAACATTATTTACCGAAAGAAGTGTTAATTTTATAAAAGCTAATAAAGACCATCCTTTCTTTTTATACTTAGCTCACCCACAACCACATGTGCCTTTATTTGTATCGGATAAATTCAAAGGAAAATCTGAAAGAGGTCTCTATGGCGATGTAATTATGGAGATTGACTGGTCTGTAGGTGAGATTGTAAAAACTTTACAAGAAGAAGGTCTTGATGATAACACCTTGGTAATTTTTACTTCTGATAATGGTCCGTGGCTAAATTACGGTGAGCACTCCGGAAGTGCGCTCCCTTTCAGAGAAGGAAAAGGAACATCATTTGAAGGAGGACATCGTGAGCCATGTATTGTTTATTTCCCGAAAAAATTAGAAGGCGGAAGAAGTATTGATATCCCCATGATGAATATTGATATTTTACCAACCATAGCTGAAGTAACAGGTACTAAACTCCCTAAAAAAACTATTGATGGCAAAAGTGTATGGAATATCTGGACAGGGGCTTCCAAGGAAAGCCCCCATGAAGCTTATTTCCATTATTACCATGTAAATGAATTGGAGGCCGTTAGGTACAAAAACTGGAAGCTATATTTCCCTCACCAGTACAGAACTTTGAATGGACGCCCTGGTGGCAAAAACGGCTGGCCGGTTCCTTATGACCACATAAAGTTGGATAGTATTGAGCTTTACAATTTAGCTGCTGACATCAGCGAAACTACAAATGTAGCCTCTCAACACCCTGAAATAGTATCAAAAATAACTGCTTTGGCAGATTCTATGCGCTATAAGTTGGGAGATAACTTAAAAGGTATTGAAGGAACAGAAAATAGAGAACCCGGAAAAGTAACTGAAGATTAAAACCTGTTGCAACAAATGATATAATAACTATATATTTGTTTTTGCGAAATAAACTAACTTCTAAGCACTTGGCCTACAAATTATTAATACTATTATTGTTTTTAATCCCCTCTTTTGCTGTAAGCCAAACTAATACAGAAAAGGATACAACTTATGTTCATACTTTTCAGGATAAAATAACAACCAGAGTTGGTTTTATCAATTCAACATATGCCTTTAATCTATCAGATAAACAGTCTAATGCATCTCTTAAAATAAAACCCAATCAAGAAACGTCTGTAGCATTTTCTATTCTTTTTCGTTCCATTGAATTGGATTTCGGATTTACTCCAAAGTTTTTCCCCGGTAATGATGACGATGAAGAAAAAGGAGATACCGAAAAATTAACGTTCAACTTTAGAATGTTTTTAGGTCAATGGATGCAGACCATTGATTTTAATAGAGCTAAAGGGTTTTACATTCAGGATAATAGCAATAAGAACGTTGTAGCGCTACTTCCAGATTTTAAAGTAAATACAATTGGTGGTACAACATCATACATTTTTAATAAGAATTTCTCTTTTAGAGCAATAGGCTTTCAAAATGAATGGCAAAAAAGGAGCGCCGGAAGTTTTATACCAAGCCTGTCTTACTACTACCACACTTTCAGGTCTAAAGAATATGGTATGCACAATAACTACTCACTAGATATTGCTGTTGGTCCGGGGTATTATTATAATTCGATATTAGACAAAAACTTTATTATTTCTGCCGGAAGCAATTTGGGTATAGGCATTAACAAAACAAAAAATAGTTATGAAACTATAACCTCTACTTTATACCAAAGTATTATAAGGACTACTTTAGGCTATAATTCTGAAACTTTTTTCACTGGCTACAACGGCAATGTAAGTATTTATAAATATGACCAAAAGAGTGATATTAACTTTAATGATTCTATCTACTTTTTTGAGTTTTATTTGGGATATCGCTTTAAAGCACCAAAAAAATGGATTGATAAAGTTGATGCTTTTAATAAAAAAGCAGGTCTTTAAGCACCTTCCAGTTTATCAGCACCATCTAACAAACCTATTAATTGTTGAGGGTTGTGTATCAATACAGGAATGTGTTGCGGACAAATATAAAACTCACTTTCCTGATAATAAAACTTGGTTACCGGTATTTCTGTAGATGGTTTATTACAAACCAAACATGTTTTTGTATTGCTCATAGATTTACTTTTTAAGTGGAAGACAAAACTAACATAACCTTTTTTTGTAAAAGCTAATAAATGTCATTAGTTGGTTGTTGATTTTTTCATGTAAAAAGACGAACTTGCTCCCTATTGCAAATCAACCTTTAATATTCAAACATGAAAAGAAGTATATATATAATCATTTCATTATTATTTTTTAATACCTGTTTTTCTCAAGATTATAACAATTTATATCAAAAATGGTATCTAACGGAATCTTATGATTGTCTAAATGACTCCATAATAAAAGAGTCTAAATGGAACTTAAATATTAAATCAAATAAAAACTTGATAATATTCTTTAATAATGAAAAATTAAACAAAGAAGTTAGTTATTCCCTAAGTGATAGCATCTTAATTTTTAACAAAATTAATTTTCAAATAAA
>JAGQYU010000177.1 GCA_020435885.1 Flavobacteriaceae bacterium | reverse complement strand
ACAATCATTTAAATGCTGATTTTTTCAAAATGCAGGTAACATTTCCTCCGTTATATTTCTAGAATCATTGAAAAATAACTCTACAACAAACCCTTGGTATAACTCCCTATATTTTTTTTGCGTATAGGTAACACCTTTCAGCTAATTGTAGATTATAAACTGAAAACATTAAAATCTATGCCTCCAATTTTTCTTGAGTGCAATAGTATCTAAGCTGATTTCATTAAAAGTAAAATCAGTTTAGTTTCAAAATTCATTGTATTAAGGCTGTTACTAGATCTCAGACAATTATTTAATCTCATATACCTGTTTAGGCAGTAATTGTCTCTCATCTCTAAATAATTGGGTCATTTTATTAGATAATATATAGGTCTCAGTTAAGGGTGTAGGTTTTAAAACGTTTGGATCCAAGCTATAAAGGGTTTTGCCGATTCTTAAAAAATAAGTACTTTTTCCTGTTTCTTTAATACAGTATATTTTCGTTTCATGCACAGCAACCTTTCCATGGATAATAAGATGTTTAAGCCCTTCTTTTTCTTCAAAGAAATACGTCCGGTCTGCTCCAGCATCTCCAATAAGATATACTTCCAAATCCTTTGAGACGCTAGAAATTTCATCTATACTTTTCAGCTTAACGATTATTTCTTCATCTGTTGGAATACTACTAGAATATTTTTTACCTGTTGGTTTTAAAGGTTTCATTTGAATTGTTTTATCTATATCAAAATACTGGTTTTGATACTTTAAAAAGTAATTTGCCAAATGATCTTTTAATAATTGTATTTGAAGGGATGCGATGGAAGGGTTTCCGAATAGTATAATTTCTTTTCCATCAAAAGTATATTGAAGTTGTATTGGAAAATCAACCGTTCTGATTAATTCTGCAGGTAATTTTTGTGCACCTCCAATTGCCAATTCTGTGGTATTATATTCTATTTTTTCAATGGATGATACACTATCTTTAATTTCCTCATAAGCTATTGCTTCCTCCTCTACCGACCTCTTACCCACAGTGCCATCTATAATACTATCCTTTGTATCTGAATCTACTACCATAGGTTTTGTTTGATCAGGAATTGTTTCCGGATGCATAAACTCACTCTTATTAAATACAAAGATTCCAAACACGATGACTGCCGCCATACTGCTAATGAGTATTAGTTTTCTATACAGTCCTTTCTTTTTGAATTGTTTTTCATTCAAATATGCTTCATAATACGTATTTATTCTTTTTTTTAGATTAGCTCTTCCTTCAATTTCAATTCTTTCATAAATATGTTTATATAAGGTAATCTCTTGTTTGAAAGCAGGATCATTTTTCAATAGTTCCTGAAAGGCAATTGCTTCACTCCCTTTTAAAGTTCCACTAAGGTGCTTATCTATTAAATCAATATGTTTTAACTCCTCCTCCATCTACTATTTTAATCGTATCACTGATTCATAAGACATATAACTCCTCATTTTCTTTAAACAACGTAGTTTTTGTTGCCTAGCTGAATGTGCGCTGGAATAGTTAAATACTTTAGCTATTTCTTGCATTTTCATTTTAAAAAAAATTGATTTTTCCAATAATGACCTACAAGGTTCTCCCAATTTATCCAAGGCTCTATTAATATAGTCCTTTAATCGCTCTCTACCTCTGGTAAGTTCAATTTCAAAACTTTCATAACTTGCGGCCTCTTCACTGTGTATAATTTCCGAAGCCCTCTCATATTTCAATCTTCTATTTAACTGATTCAACCATTGTCGTTTGCAAATACCAAAAAGATATGTGCTTATTTTACTTGTTGCTTCATATTGTCCAGTCATTATATTCTTATAAAACACAATCATGGCCTCTTGAAAAACATCTAGAGCATCTTCATCATTTCCATTATTTTTTTTAACCCAGGCTTTTACCATTTCCAAATGTTCATACAAATATTTAAGGTATGATTCATTACCTTTTTTTAGTTGAAAAATGATCTCCTGATCTGTCATAATCTATAGTCCAATGAATTTTTTGATATCAATTTTCTTTTGATCATTTACAGGAATAATAAAAGTATATCCTTTGATTTCTATTTGAATTTCACCAGCAACAATGAAATCTATTTCAGCATTTAAAAGAGATTGAATTTTTGTGTTTTTAATAGTATTAACATTATCTATAACCACTTCAATGGGGATATTCGTTGTATGATAAGCCTTTTGAAACATTTTTGCTTCTTGCGCCCAATATGCAGCGGGTTCCTTTCCTTTCCCATCGATAATAAACTGAAGATTTATTTGACTGATCTCATAATCAAAGGGTAAATTATTCTTAGCCTCAATAACCATATTAAAACGTGTCTTATCAAAGGTTGGAATCGAATGGACTGCAATAGATTTAATTCTAAAATTATCTGTATCCCCGAGATTCTTATCGATTTCCTTTCGGATGATTTCTTTCGTATTCAAATAAATAGTCTCGTTTATACCGACAATAATGGAATTTAGCATAAACCCCACTTTATTTTCTCCTTTAATAGTAAAGGCTGCGGAATCGGAATGTAATAAATCAGGATAAAATCTACTAAGTTTATCAAGGCGAACTTCACAACGAACTGGTATACTAACAGTATCATTAGGCTTTAGACTAATTTGATTATTCAATTCACCATTTCCGACAAGTGTATCTTTATAATATATCGAAATACCCGATTGCTTCAGCTTGGTTTTCATATCATTAGGATTATAAACTACGTAATCCATACTTACCAACATTAAAGAATCCGTAACACCCTTGATGGCAATATTATCAATTTTGATATATTCCGGCTTTTTACTACAAGATACCAATAGCAATAGAAACACTATTACTATCCATACTTTTACTTTGCTATACTTTTCCATTTATATACTATCTTTTCTCTTCAATGAATAATAAATCAGCAAATACATAAGTATATTCAAGATAGCTATGATCACCATATTTGCTGTAAAGCTGTCAAACATTGAACCTACTAGTATTCCATCGTCAATGAGTTTTTCATTATAAAGGTCTAATCTTTTCATAGCACCAATTCCAACTAACTCAGTTCCAGATTCGGAATTTATGGAAGGAGCTGTATACAAGACACTTTTCAAAGAATCCGACTCCATTTCATTTTTAATAAAAGTACTATCCTGAATTCTGGCCAAGCCTTCTGTGCCCCATCTTCCCAATGTAGTAAAGCTCAATAATTCCACCAAGGTGTTATCAATCCTTGTCATCACTCCTGCCAGCATAATTTGTGGCATCAGTGCAATGGGTACCACAGTCATCACTTTTTCTGTTGTACTAAAGTATGATGAGAGAAAAAGTCCCATCAAAGTTGCAGAAAAAGACAAGTAGAACATAAAACCTATACTTTCCCAATAAGATCTTAAGTAAACATCCGGAAATCCATCTACTACATTTACCTTAAAGTTTATATATATAATTGAAATGAATATTATACTTTGTACTAGGGCAACTATTGACAACACAAACCACTTGGATATAATATAGGTATGAATATTCAGGTTAAACATGCGTTCCCTTCTATAGACCGAAAGCTCACTGACAATTTCTTTGGCAGCATTACTTACACCAAACCATATTGCCGATATGGCAATCATAAAAAGCACTCCTGTACTAAATTCATTAAAAACCAAACAAATAAGCCCTGCTATTATTATGGGTTGCGCCAACAATAATATGAGGTTGCCTTTATCGTTCAGTTTAATTTTCAAATACCTAACTATCAACCAGTACAATTGAAAGAATAATGAATCCGGTTTATCCCTTTTAATGGTTACACTCGTATTTTTCTTAAAACTTTTTTCCGAAGGTGGTTGATAATAATCGGACACACTATCAACATCACTCATCTTACTATAGACTTCAACTATATTGTTAACTCCAAAGTGAGAAGTCATATGGTTGGAAGGTCCCTTATATGTCAAATGTCCTTGAACTCCTAAAAATATTACCTGATCGACATAATTAAGATCTTCCGGCTTGTGAGTTACCATAACAATGGTAGTACCATTTTTAGTCAGGTTTTGCAAACTTCTTAAGAAGTTTTCTATGGTTTCCGGATCTAATGGTGACGTAGGTTCATCTAAAAAAAGTATGGTTGGTTCTGTTAAGAGCTCTACTGCAATAGAGATCCGTTTTCTTTGTCCGCCGGACAGACTTCCTACTTTACTTTCCTTAATGTTCTTATCCTTGTCCTGATCAAGGTTTAAGCTATTGATAACCTTATCTATCTTCTTATCAATTTCTGCATCCGTAGTATCATCAGGAAGCCTAAGCTTGGCAGCATAATAAAGTGTTTTATACACTGTAAGTTCTTTATGAATTATATCATCCTGAGGTACATATCCAATTTTCTTTTTAATTAAGTTAAAATTTTTTTCTAAAGATAACCCATGGATGAAGACTTCACCTGAAGTAGCTGGATTATCCCCATTGAGACATTTTAACAATGTAGATTTTCCACAGCCTGAAGGACCCATTAAAGCAACGAATGTTGAATGTGGAATTTCTAAAGAAAGTGACTGAAGTCCTATTTTATTATTTGGATATTTTTTTTGTATCGCAGCTGCTTCTATAGCACTACGTTGGTTTTTGAGATTGATAATTCCATATATCAAATTAATTGAATAAAACGATATTATGATATCATCACTATCCTTCAAGTGTACTTTTTCTTTAACCTCTCTCCCATTAACATAGGTTTTATTAGCAGATTGCAAATCTTCCACCCAAAATTTTCCCTCCTCAAAATATATTCTTGCATGCAATCTTGAAACAGTAGGATCTTTAAGGACTATTTCATTAGTTGATGATCTGCCAATACTCAGTGTACCCTTATCTATGATCTTTTGCTTAAAATCACTTTTCAAAGCAGGGATTTCAGCTGTAGTATTATAACTACTTTCCGATATCTCAGTATCAACAATTTCAATTAATTCCGAAACAATTTTAATCTCATCACCTTTAGTTATCTCTGTCCAAACATCTGTATCCATCTTATTTCCATTTAGATAAGTTCCATTCAAACTGTTAAGATCTTTAATGAAAATTTGATTATTCTCCTTTTTAATCATAGCATGTTTACGGCCAACCAACGGATCATCAATTTCTACAGTTGCTCCATATCTCATCCTGCCGATGAGTACACTTTGGCTTTCAGATAATTCAACTGTTTTATTTCTATATTTAATTAAGACATTACTCATCAAGATATTATTTAATCAACGTATTGATCAATACATTTTTTTCGATGTAGGGCAAAAGGATGTGTAGACTTCAATTTGGTTAGCAAGTCCCTTTTTTCATATTTCTCCAACTTTTCAAAGAAATCGCCAAAATGCTTTACATCGTATCCTGCATTTTTAGCTAAAAGAACTCCATATTTGTCTGCCTCATACTCATCAATTTGATCAAACGGAGCGGATACAGAAGAGTTAATAGTTAACGCCATTTTTTTAAAATCCTCAAATTGGATTATTTTTAATAGACTCGAAGAAAATAACAGTTTTGTAACTTTCCGCTGTGTGTGGAGTTTATATTCATGTGCTATTTCATGTCCGATGATAAATGCCAATTCATCATACGTATCTACAAAATCAAGTAATCCTGTGGTAATATATATATACCCTCCCATAGTAGTAAAAGCATTAATTTCCTGTGAATCAATTATAGTTAAATGATAATTTACCTTTTTGAACTGTAGTTGATTCGTAAGTTTAGTAATAATATCCAATACTTGACTTTTGGATGGATGATATTCAAGAACTTTCTTGTATTTAATCATATCATTAAAGATATCTGTTGCTAATGTCTTTCGCTGTTTAGCACTAAAATGAACTGAAGCATCTAATAACCTATTCTCAAATTGTTTAGCAATAAATGTAGGCCCATCCAATACATGGCCACAATCCTTAATTACGGTTGCCATTTCAATACTGGCTGTATAGCCTTCAATGATTTCTTCTATGTTTTTTTCAGATAAGTTTTGTGATAGGACTATTTGAGTAGTCCACATAAAAGCTAAAAGTGGTAGAATTTTATTCATCTTTTTTCATATATATAACCAAATATAAAAAAAGTCATCTACTTTTTTCTTTTAATAGAATCTTAGAGCTTTATTTGAAGTAAGGATAACATAAACTTTGCATCTACTTAACTTTATTTAGGAGGAGCAAGTACATATTTAGACTGAAGAATAAAAAATAGTATTGGTTTATTTAATTCCCCAATAAATTAACCCACTAATTACCCATAATAAAATCCATTGTCCTAATTTCAGAAACTTCATTGGAAAGTCTTTAGAAATTGTAATTCCTATTAACCATGCAATTCCATATCCAAAAAAATAAATTGCTAAAATTTCAAGTAATTGTTTTTCTTTTTCAAAATAGTCCGTAAAGTTTATGACCCCAAGACCAATTGAAGCAAATAACAAGTCAAATGAAATCCAATGCCAACTACTTCTCGCCATAGTCCATTTTTCTTGTTTTATAAATTTTTCATCTTTTTCATAAGATGGTTCAATGATTTTCAACTCTTTATCACCTACAAAAGCATGAACTATGAATGCTAAAAATGTCAGAAGATTTGCTATTAAAACAGGTATGTTCATATTGTTGTTATTTTGTCCTATGAATATATAACTGCTGGATTAGATTTCTATTCCGTTTCAGAAAACATCAGATAAATTCTGTTATGAATCGTTAGAATTTATAGTCTACAATTATATAAATATAGGTCTATTTATTTTTTAAATTATTCACTTTTTTGAATGCAAATTTTGGTGCTATTCTTGAAATTTTATAGAGTAAGTTTGCTCCGGCTATTCTTATCTCTGACTTTCCTTTCTCCAAGCCCTCCAGCATCTCTTGAACTGCTTTCTCCGTTGAAATTGCAATTTTGGGTGGATTTCCCTTATGCCAGGGTGTTTTAACCGCAGGAAACATTACTTCTATAATTTGAACATTTGAGGATTCCGTTTGCTTTCTCAACACTTGAGTAAAAGAATGGAGAGCTGCTTTGGTCGCATTGTAAAAAGGGTAATCTGCTCGTGGTGTATATATAAGGCCAGTAGTTATATTAATAATTGCTGGGTTGGTATTCTTTTGGATATAGGGAAATAAATCATGAATTAATCGTAACGGAGCCATAAAATTGGTTTCCACTTCTTTCTTAGCCATTTCGATAATATTGTCAGTGTTAAAAAAATCTGTTTTATGGACTATTGCAGCATTATTAATTAACATATTCACTTCTGGAAATTTTTTACCAATCCAATCCCTTAAATGACGGCATTGATTTTCATCAGATATATCACATTTAACAATCTCCAATTCTGGAATTTGATATTGTGCTGCTTGTAATTGCTCTTCTGAACGCCCACAAATAATAACTTTATTTTTCTTTTCAATCAATCGTCTACTCAATTCAAGCCCTATACCTGAACTTCCCCCTGTAATTAAAATCGTATGATTTGATAGTTTCATAATATTTTGCTTTTTACGTTAACATAAAAGCAAAATTACATGCATAAAACAGTGCATACATTGATATATGTTAAGTGAGAATGTTTTTCTTTATTCTACTTAAGCTTTCAGGTTGTATCCCTAAATAAGATGCAATAATTGATTGACTTATTCTATTTTCTAAATCAGGAAATTCTTTCAAAAAATTAAGATACCTTGTTTCAGCATTAAGCAATAACAACTCTCTTTCTCTCTTTTCTTTTGTTTTAAATCCCTTTTCCACAAATTTGAGTAATAATTTAATCCAAAAAGTGTCCTTTTCTAACAGAAGCTTCCACTTATCATATGGAATAATTAAAATCTCTGAATCTTCAAGCGCTTCTATATAAAAATGAGAAGGTGAGTCAGAAATCATTGAAGAATAAGAACTTATAAAACTATGCTTTGTAATAATTCCTTTGGTAAATTCATAACCCTTTTCATTGATATAAACGTATCTGAAAAGGCCTGAAATTACAAAAGCAAATTTTCGGGGAATTTCACCCTCACATACAAAATATTCATTTGATGCAATTATTTTAACCCGACTAATTAAAAGTAAATCATCTATTTTATCATCAGGTATTATTCTTAGTAATGCTTCTCTCATTTCACTAAAAATATAGAATACTTTTATAATAA
>JAGQYU010000019.1:29167-40417 GCA_020435885.1 Flavobacteriaceae bacterium | reverse complement strand
CATATCATTGCTGAGTGGATTAACGAACGTACAGATATACGTAATAACATACGCTATCAACTTGAAAAATTTGCTGTAATAACCACTAAAGTTGTCAAAAGCAAAGAAACCGATGAAAAAGCGCAAAAATATAGAGATTATTTTGATTGGTCAGAGCCTTTACAGCGTTGCCCTTCGCATCGTTTATTAGCTATTTTACGAGCCGAAAATGAAGGCTTTATTCGGGTAAAAATTGAAATTGATGATGAACGTGCTATAGAGAAAATCGAAAATAAAATAATCCGTTCAAATAATGACTGTACGGCACAAATAGAATTGGCTATTACCGATGCCTATAAACGATTACTTTTCCCCGCACTTTCCAATGAAATTTTAAATAGTGCCAAAGAAAAAGCTGATGAAGCTGCCATAACAGTCTTTGCCAAAAATTTAAAGCAACTGTTGTTAGGTGCTCCTCTAGGCGAAAAGAATATCATGGGTATTGATCCGGGTTTTAGAACCGGCTGTAAAGTAGTGTGTTTAAACGCTCAAGGCGGATTGGAATACAATGAAACCATTTATCCGCACGCGCCACAAAATGATGCTAGAGGTGCTATGAACAAGATCAGTTCACTAGTAGATGCCTACAAAATTGAAGCTATCGCCATCGGAAACGGAACTGCTAGCCGTGAAACGGAACAACTAATCCGCAAAATGCGCTTTAACAAAGATATTCAGGTATTTGTGGTGAGTGAGGCCGGAGCCTCCATTTATTCAGCTTCCAAAATTGCTCGTGATGAATTTCCTAACTACGATGTAACGGTACGTGGAGCGGTTTCTATCGGAAGACGCTTAGCCGATCCGTTAGCGGAATTGGTAAAAATTGAACCTAAATCTATTGGCGTGGGGCAATATCAACATGATGTTGACCAAACAAAACTGAAAAATTCCTTAGACACTGTAGTGGAAAGCTGCGTAAACACCGTTGGTGTAAACATTAATACAGCAAGCAAATCGCTATTAAGCTATGTATCAGGTATCGGTATAAAACTAGCTGAAAATATTGTTTCTTATCGTGACGAACACGGTGCATTTGCTTCCCGTAAGGAAATTATGAATGTGCCTCGCCTTGGCGGAAAAGCGTTTGAACAAGGGGCAGGATTTCTTCGTATCAAACAACCAAACAATCCGTTAGATGACTCAGCCGTACATCCGGAAAGTTATGCTATTGTTGAGAAAATGGCTAAAGACCTCAACGTAAAGTTACACGATCTTATCGGTAATAAAGAAATTCTCAAAAAAATAAACCTTAATAATTACTGTACGGAAACAGTTGGGTTACCTACACTGCAAGACATCTTAAAAGAACTTGAAAAACCCGGATTAGACCCTAGAGAGCAAGCCAAGGTTTTTACTTTCGATCAGAATATTAAAACAATCAACGATTTGAAAACGGGGCAATTACTACCCGGTATTGTAAATAACATTACCAATTTTGGTGCTTTTGTGGATATTGGCATTAAAGAAAGTGGTTTGATACATATTTCAAACCTCTCTAACACCTTTGTAAGTGACATAAGTGAGCACGTTAGCCTACACCAGCAGGTAATTGTAAAAGTGTTGGATATAGACCTTGAAAGAAAACGCATACAACTGGCGCTACATGTTTAAAAACGATATATATTTGCCAAAAATTTAAATCTGTTTATTATAGCAGTTGAAAACAGCACTTACCGCTAAGAACAATTCCTATCCGAAAAGAAAGTTTCTTTTTGTATCAAGATGGGGAGAAACACTAGACATTGCTTACACCGTTCAAGAAGAAGGACATTTTGTTAAAATGTTTATTGAAGACAAAGCTTCCAGAGAAATTGGTTTTGGATTTGTTAAAAAGGTCAATGATTGGAAAAACCACATAGAGTGGGCAGATATTATCATATTTGATTATACAGGATATGGAAAAACAGCAGAACAGCTTAAAAATCAAGGCAAACTGGTTTTTGGAGGTTCTGAGTATACCGATCAGTTAGAACTTGACCGTAATTTTGGTCAAGAAGAACTTAAAAGACTGAAAGTAAAAGTTTTACCATCAAAAGAGTTTCAAAATTTTAGTGACGCTATTGCGTATATTCAACAAAAACCTGATGCTTATGTTATTAAGCCTTGCGGCGAAATTCAAGACCTTAAACAATTGCTGTTTGTAGGTAATGATGATGAGGGGTTAGACGTTATTCGGGTACTGAAAGCCTATGAAAAATCTTGGGGAAATAAGTTTGGTACATTTCAACTGCAACGCAAAGTAAGAGGGGTAGAAGTAGCTGTTTCGTCATTCTTCAATGGTAAACAATTTATTAAACCTGTAAATGTTACTTTTGAACATAAAAAACTGTTTCCTAATGAATTAGGAGTATCTACAGGAGAAATGGGTACTAGTATGTTCTGGGTAAATGAATCGCCTATCTTTGATGCTACATTAAAAAAATTTGAAAGCACACTGGCTAAAAAGAACTTTGTTGGACATATAGATATCAATTGTATAGTAAATGGAAACGGAATTTTTCCATTAGAGTTTACTTCTCGATTTGGTTATCCTCAAGTGTATATTCAACGTGATGGAATAACAGAACCTTTAGGGAATATGTTTTACAAAATAGCCAGTGGTGAAAATTTCATTATCAACACTAAAAAAGGCTTTCAAATTGGGTCTTATATTGTGGTGCCTCCATTTCCATTTGACGATAAAAAAAGCTTTGAGCTGTTTTCTAAAGACTCTGTTATCATCTTTAAAAAGGAGATGAAAGAAGGCGTGCATCCTATTCACTTAAAAAAAGTGAACAACGAGTGGCTGATAACAGGCAATACAGGTATTGCTTTGTTGATTACCGGAACGGGCATTACCATGAAAGATGCTCAAAAAATGATGCAAAACCGTATCAGTAATATTATTGTGAATAATAGTTATTACCGTACGGATATTGGTAATCGTTGGTTGGAGGATTCAGATAAATTATGGGCTTGGGGCTTGTTATAATGTATGGAATCACAGTTTGAAAAATGTAATAATGCCGAAGCATTTTTTAAGATACTTCCGCCAGATTGGCAACAAAGTATTGTTCCCTATTGGTCTTCTTATAAAGATTCATCAACTATCTATACCATAACGTTGGGTGGTAAAATAGTTGCAGGAGGCATTGTTTTAAAAAAATTACCCCCTGAAGCCTCTCAGCTTGACAGTAATTATAAATATCTTTTTGAAAAAGGATATCAGTATATTGGTTTTTTATTCGTTAAACCGGAGATGCGCAAACATCATTTGGGGAGTGAGTGGCTTACTTTACTAAAAAAAGCAACTTCAAAACAGAGGTTTTGGCTTACCATTGAAGAAGAATCCTTAAAATATTTTTACGAAAAGAACGGTTTTACTGTTGTAGATGAGTCCGAATCAGAACCTAAAGAATGGGTAATGGTGTATAAATAAAAAAGAGGCTGCCTGAAAAAGTTCTCATGCTGGCTCCAGTGCCGAATTATACGGGAGGAGTCCAATCTTTTCAATCAGCCGCTTTTAAATTTAAAGTTTAATGTTGTTCAAAAATAAAAGGGAAATCTAAAAGAATTCTGAAGAAAGGCTCCTTCCCAAAATTATTTTAAAAATTAAGCCGAATTCCTACTTGCATTAATATTTCCAAACAGAGAACGTGTTACCAGTTTTTCATAAACTTCTAATTGTGCTGTGTCTTCGCTATTTTGAGTTTTTATCTCTCTGATCTTCATCAACGCATATTGCTGAATCGTAAGCAATGGCAATACAATCGACTCTCTAATATTAATGGATGCTTTACCGGCAGGTTCGTTTTCCATTAATTCTTTATAACCTGCTAATTTTAATAATAATCGCTTTGTATTGGTAAATTCGTGATAAATGATGTTCCAAAATTCACCAAATTCAGGGTCATTAGCCATATATTTTGTCAAGTCAAAAAATGATTTAGACATAGACATCATACTGTTTTCCACCAACGTTTTAAAGAAGGCTGAGTTTTTATACAACTGTTTTACTTTTTTAAATTCGCCTTTATCTTCATAATATTGCAACGCTTTGCCTACACCAAAAAAGCCCGGTACATTTTGCTTTAACTGACTCCACGAACCTACAAAAGGTATTGCCCTTAAATCAGAAAAGATCAATTCCTCAGATTTTGAACGTTTAGACGGCCTACTACCAATATTAGTTTTGGCATAGTATTGTAACGTACTCATCTTTTCTAAATATGACAAAAATTTAGGATGATTCTTAAAATCAGCATACGACTTATAACTGATCTTAGCCAACGTATCCATCACTTTTTTGTCTTCCGAAGACATTCTCAAATGCGTTTCGTTCAATTTATTAAAGATGCCGGAACTTATCAGTTGTTCTAAGTTATATTGTGAAGATTCCAGTGTGCCGAAATTAGAACTGATGGTTTGCCCTTGAATAGTTAACTGTATCTCTTTATCTTCAATAGTTGGTCCTAACGATGCATAGAATTGATGTGTTTTACCACCACCACGTGCAGGAGGCCCCCCTCTACCATCAAAGAAAATGGCCGTAATATTATATTTTCTGGAAATTTTGGTGAGTCTTTCTTTTGCTTTAAAAATCCCCCAGTTGGCCATTAAGTAACCTCCGTCTTTGGTTCCGTCAGAAAAACCAAGCATCATGGTTTGTTTATTTCCTCTTTTTTGTAAATGCGCTCTGTAAGCCTTATTGCTGTACAACTGTTCCATCACCAAATGTGCATTTTCAAGATCGGTAACTGTTTCAAACAACGGAGCTATATCCACCGTTAGCTCATCGTTAAAAGCAACCAACTTCAACATAGCATACAATTGCATTACATTCAAAGCCGATTGATTGTTGCTTATAATATACCTGTTAGCACCTCTTTCACCACTAATTTGTTGAATTTCTCTCAACACTTTCATAGTTTCTAACGCTTTTAGCACTTCTTCATCTTTAAATAGCGAAAGCTCTACTTCTCCTTTAATATTTGATAAAAATGTTACCTGCTTTTCTTCGGAAAGATTATGATAGTTTTTAGGGAAAATAGCACTTCTGCTTTCAAGCAAAGTATCAACCATCGCATTAAAAACTTTATCATGTGCTCTGCTATCTTGACGGATATCTAAGGTCGCAAAATGGAACCCGAAAAGGTGAATCTTATTCAACACGCTATTGATCTCATTCAAATACAACGATTGATGATCTGTAACAATAATCTTTTTGATAGCTTCCAATTCAGATACAAAATGTGCTAACGTTATCGTATCCGTTGAATCTATATTGATACTGCTTTCATATAGTTTTGCTTCCAGTGCAGTAATACGTTCTTCTACCCCTTTAAACGTAAGTTTACGCTTTAAAGAGCGTACATCTCTATAATAATTCTTCAATACGGTTTGGTGTAATCTCTTAGCAACTTTCAGTGTTATTTCTGGAGTTACAAACGGATTACCATCTCTATCGCCTCCAGGCCAAAAACCTATATTAATTATTTCATTATTAATTAGTTGATGGTCAAAAATATTTTGCTGAATATAATCATAAACCTCACCAAAAGATTTGTAGAATACATTTTCCAAATACCAGATCAAGCTGACTGCTTCATCATAAGGCGTCGGTTTTTCATGCTTAAAGAAAGGTGTTTTCCCCAACTGAGCCAATAAAGAATTGATCTGCAATAGGTCATTCTGTTTAATGGCTTCCGCCAAATCGGTAATAATACCTAACACACTACCCGGGTAGAATTGCGTTGGGTGAGCCGTAAGCACAATACGTACTTTAAATTCTTCTAAATATCGCTTTAATTCTTCAGTTTTATTCTCTGAAGAGGCTACTTCTTTTAAACTCCTTAAAGTACCAATACCATCCATATTATTCACTATTGGGAAGGCTGCATCTTCAATGGCATCAAACAAAACAACCTGTCTTTCAATGTATTGAATAAACCTGAACAGTAAATTGATCTGGCTCTCCTTGTTCCTTCTGGCTTGGTATTTCTTAAAAAAAGTATCAACAATAGTAGTTGGATTGTCTCCTGCTTTAAATCCTTTTGCACACGTTTCGTGAAAAAGCGGCAACAACACTCCTGTTTTGGTAATAGTATCAAACGGAAGTGTCATAAAAATACTATTATAAATACGGTATTTAGAAAGTACGTTTTGGTTAAAACGTGTTAACTTAGGTTGTGTAGACATATTTTTAAGCTCTGTTTTGGAGGCTCAAAAATAAAAAAGCATTAGCAAAAACCCTAATTGTCTTTGGTTTCTTCACTAATCTCATTGTTTTTGTTAAATTCTTTTTCCTTTTTATCAGGTTTTTTTGGAGATAATTTATAGAACAGGTAGATGAAACCGATGATAAAGTGCAGAATAACAACAGCCATGATAACGTAATACCAAAAATTAGAATCTCTCATTACTTGTCTATTGGATGTTCAAAAATAACAGGTTTCCTACTATTTTTACAGAGATAGTAGTCCAAATTTCCGTAAAGAAAGTTACACAAAACAAAAAAGGGCGCACAATGCGCCCTTTCCACTTTCTCTTTATCAATGCTATTTCCCACCTAGCATTAACAATTCATTAACGACAATTTCGGTAATATATTTTTTAACCCCCTCTTTATCTTCATAACTTCTTGAAGTTAGTTTGCCTTCAACAGCCACTTCATTGCCCTTACTAAGGTATTTTTCAACTATTTCGGCGGTCTTGTTCCAAGCTACCAGATTGTGCCATTGTGTTTCTTGTACTTTTTCTCCTTTAGCATTTCGGTACACCTCATTTGTGGCAATGGTAAATTTTGCTAATTTCTTTCCGGAGCTTAGTGCTACTATTTCCGGATTGTTTCCTAAGTTTCCTATTAACTGTACTTTGTTTTTAAGTGCGTTCATAATTATTAATTAATGGTTAAACAGTTAAGCCTTGTTGAATGATTTCAACGATGCAAACATAATACGGTTTATAACGGAGATTCGGTCTTTAAACAATTACTTTCGTTTGTAGTCGAATGTAGTCGTTTGTAAATGAATAATTTTATTATATTTAGGCAAAAATAAACCTATATGAATCAATCAATTAAACTACTTATTGCAATATTTTGCGTTGGATCTCTAACTATTGCTACTGCTCAACAAACATTTGAAAATACGTTAAAATTTGAGGAAAACAGCATTTCTCCAACAGCATCTTTAGAAGATGTTGCGTGGATTGCAGGCCATTGGAAAGGCGAGGCTTTTGGTGGTATTACGGAAGAAATCTGGAGCCCTCCGCAAGGCGAATCTATGATGTTTGTCTTCCGGCTTATTGCAGAAGGCAAGGTGGTATTCTATGAAATAGGCGGCATCCGACAAGTAGAAAAAACATTGCTGATGCAACTAAAACATTTTAATGGAGATTTTACCGGTTGGGAAGAAAAAGACCAAACCGTAGATTTTAAATTGGTAAAAATTGAAAATAACAAAGTGTATTTCGATCAACTTACTTTTGAAAAAATAAGTGACAACGAAATGAATGTATATGTTGTTATTGGTGATGATAACGGAAATCAAGAGGAAGTAAAATTCAATTATAAAAAATAATTCAATGGGTAAGGTTTGCCTTGAATGTGGAGAAAAAATTGTGGGAAGAGCAGACAAGAAATTCTGCTCTGATTATTGTAGAAATGCCTACAATAACAAAGTTAATAAGGAAAGTAGAAACCTTGTAAGGAATGTAAACAATCGTCTTAAAAAGAATTACAATATACTTTCAAACCTCAACGAAAGCGGTAAAACAAAAGTTTCTAAAAGCAGATTGTTAGATGCTAATTTCGATTTTAACTACATAACATCAATCTACACCACAAAAACGGGCAATACCTATTTTTATGTGTATGATCAAGGATATTTGCCATTGGATGGCGATTTTTACCTCCTAATTAAAAAAGAAACGTAATTTATTTCCAGTTATGTGATTTTTGTTGCAAGGCTGCAATTAATATATCCTTTTGACTAATTTGCCCTACCAGCTTACCTTTATCTAATATAGGGAAACGTCTTCTTTTTGAATGGACAAATTGTTTGGCGGCATCAAAAATATTTAGGTTACCGTCAATAGTCTCCACATCGGTTTTCATGTGCTTTTCAACAGTATCATTTTCGGCAGGCATATTATAATAGCGGCTGTCTGATATATGTTTTATGCAATCTCCTTCAGAAATAATGCCTAGTAATTCATTATGTTCATTCACAACAGGCCCACCGGATATTTTGTTCTTTATCAACACCTCCATTACTTCGGAAATAGGTTGTTCAGGTCTAAAGGTTATCAGCTTTTTTGACATATACTCAGAAACCAAAGCTGGCTTTAATTCATCTTTTTTGGGTTGGCTTCTTTTACCCTGAAAACTTTTTATTGGCATACCTATATTATTTGCAATCAGGTAAATATAATCAAATTTTTTAATAAATAAAAAGTGGTATCTTAGTATTATAAAGCAACTCCAACCATTATGTTCTTAAAAAAATACAGTTCAGCCGTTTCATTTTTAATTATTATAGCTGCTGTTTACTACAGCTTTTATTCTTTAATGCCGTCAGTAAATACTTCAAAATTTGTTCAAACAACCAATTTTGATCTTACAAAAGCATTGGAGCATTTAAAAATTATTGCTGAAGAACCTCATTATGTAGGCTCTCCTAATCATAAAAAAGTCCAGGATTATATTGTTGAAAAGCTCAATGGCCTTGGATTAGAAACACAAATTCAAGAACAGATAGCTGTGAATGAAAAATGGCGAGGTGCAACAGATACTCAAAATATACTTGCCAGAATTAAAGGTGCTGACAATTCCAAAGCATTGATGCTGCTTACGCATTATGATTCTGCTCCGCATTCCTCTTTAGGCGCTAGTGATGCAGGCACTGGTGTTGTTACTATTTTAGAAGGACTTAGGGCATATCTAGCCTCCGGAAAACAACCGAAAAATGATATTATCATCTTAATTTCAGACGCTGAAGAAATCGGGTTACTTGGCGCAAGTGCATTTGTAAATAATCATTCTTGGGCTAAAGATGTAGGTTTAGTGCTCAACTTTGAAGCAAGAGGCAGCTGTGGCCCTGGTTACATGTTAATGGAAACCAATGGCGGCAACAAACAACTAATTGAGCATTTTGTAAAAGCCAATCCTAACTATCCGGTGGCTTCATCATTGATGTATAGTATTTACAAGATGTTGCCAAACGACACTGATCTTACTATTTTTAGAAAAGATAGTGATATTGAAGGTTTCAATTTTGCCTTTATTGATGATCATTTTGATTATCATACAGCACAAGACAGTTATGAAAGATTAGACAAAAATACCTTGATGCACCAAGCTTCCTATCTGATGCCTTTGTTGAACTATTTTACTGATGCTGATCTTTCAAACCTAAAGTCCAAAGAAGATTATGTGTACTTTAATTTCCCCTTTATAGGTTTAGTGCACTATCCTTTTTCGTGGGTAATTCCTATGATTATTTTATGTACATTATTATTTATTGGTTTAATCATAGCTGCAACAGTTAAAAACAAGATCAGTTATAACAATATTTTTAAAGGCCTTTTGGTTTTTCTAACACTTCTGATTGTTACAGGATTAGTTACTTTTCTGGGCTGGAAATTGATTTTACAATTACACCCGCAATACCAAGATATACTGCATGGTTTTACCTATAACGGGCATACGTATATCGCTGCTTTTATAACACTTACACTCGGTATCAGCTTTTGGATATATGCCAAGCATTTAGAAAAAATATACGCCGAAAATTTAATAGTATCGCCTCTCTTTATATGGATACTTATTAATTTTGCGGCGGCAATTTACTTACAAGGAGCCGCATATTTTATCATAACTGTACTCTATGGGCTGTTAGCCTTTTCAATGATCCTTTTCTCCAAAAGATCGACCAAAAGTCAGCAATTGTTCCTGACCATATTGAGCATCCCATTATTGATCATTTTCTCTCCAATGATAGCCATGTTCCCCATAGGCTTAGGCTTAAAAATGCTGGTTGTGAGCACTATTTTTTCA
Organism: Flavobacteriaceae bacterium; assembly: GCA_020435885.1. Lineage (GTDB taxonomy): Bacteria > Bacteroidota > Bacteroidia > Flavobacteriales > Flavobacteriaceae > Aureibaculum. The sequence continues at coordinate 30,342 of JAGQYU010000019.1, read as the reverse complement.
GTGTTGCTTTTTGGGTTATTTACTCCTATATTTTCATGGTACAAGAACAGTAAAGCCCTAGGTAAGTTATTTGTAGCACTTTCTATTATAATTTTTATAACAGCTTCTTTTTCATCTAATTATAATGAAGAAAGAAAAAAACCAAACAGTATCAATTATGTGTTAGATATAGATAAAAATGAAGCATATTGGGCAAGTTATGATGCAAAACCGGACGTGTTTACTAAACAATTTCTGGGAGATAATCCGCAAAAAGGCTCTTACAGTACCGATACAACTGCCAGTAAATACAACACAGCTATAAAACTACATTCAAAAACAGAGGTTAAAAACATAGTAGCCTCAAAAGTTGAAATAAATTATGATACTTTAATCAATGATAAACGAAACATTAGTTTTACTATCATTCCGCAAAGAAAAATGAACAGATTAGAAGTAATGGCTGCTAATAATATCAATTTCTACGAGCTGGAGATCAACGGAATACGATTACCGAAAAAGGATAACAACCAATATGTTTTAGAGGCAACCACAGGCAAAAATGTTGTTACGTATTTTATAACAAATCCTAACGAAAACATAACGCTATGGATATCAATCCCAAAAGACGAAAAGCCTAATTTTACCATCTACGATGTATCTTATGACCTATATGAAAACAGCATATTCAAAAGCATCTCTAGAGAGAAATACATGATACCCAAACCTTTTGTTATAAACGATGCTATCATTACAAAAAAACAACTGTTATTAGGCCAAAAAATACCCTAATTAGCTTTATATTTGAACTCTAAATTTTTCCGCATGAAAACTATTGATAATTTCAATTTCAAAAACAAAAAAGCATTAATTAGAGTTGATTTTAATGTTCCGTTAGATGAAAATTTCAAGGTTACTGATGCAACCAGAATTGTATCGGCAAAACCTACTATCATAAAAATATTAGAAGACGGTGGCAGTTGCGTATTGATGTCGCATCTAGGCCGCCCAAAAGGTGTTACTCCAGAATTTTCCTTAAATCATATTGTAAATGCTGTAAGCGATATTATTGGCGTAAAAGTGAAGTTTGTAGATGATTGTATTGGAGAAAAAGCTGAGAAGGCTGCTGCCGAATTGCAACCCGGTGAAGTGTTGCTATTGGAAAACTTGCGTTTTCATCCTGAAGAAGAAAAAGG
>JAGQYU010000019.1:26233-29108 GCA_020435885.1 Flavobacteriaceae bacterium | reverse complement strand
GATGCTTTCGGAACTGCCCACAGAGCCCATGCCTCTACCACTATCGTTGCACAGTTTTTCCCTAACGATAAGTGTTTTGGCTATTTGTTGGCCAAAGAAATTGAAAGTATCCAAAAAGTATTGTCGGATAGTGTAAAACCTGTTACAGCAGTACTTGGCGGCGCTAAAGTTTCCTCAAAAATAGGCATCATCAAAAATATTTTAGACAAGGTAGATCACATCATCATTGGTGGCGGTATGACCTACACTTTTATTAAAGCACAAGGTGGAAAAATTGGTGATTCTATCTGCGAAGACGATAAAATGCAACTGGCACTTGATATTTTAGAAGAAGCTAAAGCTAAAGGAGTAAAAATACATTTACCTATTGATGTAGTTGCTGCTGATGCTTTTGATAACAATGCCAACACTCAAGTAGTAGACGTTAACGATATCCCTGATGGATGGCAAGGATTAGATGCCGGGCCAAAGACCAATGTAGGTTTTTCATTTGTTATAGCGCAGTCTAAAACTATTTTATGGAATGGCCCATTGGGCGTTTTTGAAATGCCAAATTTTGCTAAAGGCACTATAGAATTGGGCAATGCTATTGCTGATGCTACTGCTGAAGGAGCTTTCTCACTAGTAGGTGGAGGTGATTCTGTTGCTGCTGTAAAACAATTTGGTTTTGAAGATAAAGTTAGCTATGTTTCTACCGGAGGCGGTGCTATGCTAGAAAGTCTTGAAGGAAAAATTTTGCCGGGAATTGAAGCTATTTTGAAATAAATTTTAATGAAGTATACCACATTACCACAAACCAGTATAAAAGTTAGTAAAATATGCCTAGGTACCATGACCTGGGGAGAACAAAATACCGAAACCGAAGGCCACCAGCAAATGGATTATGCTGTGGAGCAAGGTATCAATTTTTTTGATGTTGCTGAACTCTATCCCGTGCCCGCACGTGCAGAAACGTATGGCGAAACGGAGCGTATCATAGGCACATGGTTTAAAAAGACTGGCAATAGAGATAAAATTATATTAGCCAGTAAAATTACAGGTCCTGGAGCTTATACAGCGCATATTAGAAAGAATGGTTTTTCCAAAGAAGCTATTACCGAAGCTATCCATAACAGTCTCAAAAGACTTCAAACCGATTATATAGATCTTTATCAATTACATTGGCCGGAGCGCCCTGTTAATTCTTTTGGAGTAAGAGATTTTCCTTATAGTACAAAAAGTAGTTGGCAAGATAATTTTGGTGAAGTTGTAGAAACGTTAAACAATTTCATCAAACAAGGCAAGATTCATCATTACGGATTATCTAATGAAACACCTTGGGGCACCATGCGATATATTAATGAGGCAGATGCTAAGCAGATGCCACGTCCTATAACCATCCAAAATTCATATTCGCTGTTGAACAGGACTTTTGAAGGTGGTCTTTCAGAAATTTCCATCAGAGAAAATATTGGTCTGTTGGCGTATTCTCCATTGGCATTTGGCGTATTAACAGGTAAATATTTGAATTACAGCCCTAAAGATGCACGTGTTACTTTATTCCCTAGGCTCAGCAGATATAGCAGTGCACAATGTGCCGATGCAACTGTTAATTATTTAGCTGTAGCAGAAAAATATGGTTTGACTCCGGCAAAATTGGCGTTGGCATTTATAAATCAACTGCCCTTTGTAACCAGCAACATCATTGGTGCTACCAAAATGGAACAATTGAAAGAGAATATTGAAAGTATTAACGTAGAATTATCTGAAGAAGCTATAAAGGACATCAATGCTGTCCATGCAATAATGCCAAATCCTGCTTGTTAAATTTTATCATTACGAACGGTAGTGAAGTAATCTCTTAATTAACTTTTTTAGAGATTGCTTCGTACCTCGCAATGGCATTGAAATACTAATACCCCAACTTCTCACGTACTCTTTTTAATACTCCTGCAGCTACTTTTCTGGCTTTTTCTGCACCAAGAGCCAATGCTTCATCAACCTCTTCAAGATTGTTCATATAGTGGTTATATAACTCTCGCTCTTTAGCATATTTGGTGATAAGCAGCTCAAAAAAGGCCTGCTTGGCATGTCCGTAACCATAACCACCCGCCAAATAATTCTTTCGCATTTCAGCAGTTTGTTCTTCAGTTGCAACAAGTTTATACAAAGCAAATAAATTACAAGTATCAGGGTTTTTAGGTTCCTCCAACGGAGTGCTATCTGTTTGTATTTTCATAATTTCTTTTCGGAGTTTTTTATCCTCCAAAAACAAATTGATATAATTATCTCTGGACTTACTCATTTTCTCACCATCAGTTCCGGGTACAACCATTACATGTTCTTGTATCTTAGCCTGTGGCGGTACCAATGTTTCTCCCATTCTATGGTTAAACCTATCAGCTACATCTCTAGTCATTTCTAAATGTTGCAACTGATCTTTTCCTACCGGAACAATTTTGGCATCATACAATAAAATGTCTGCGGCCATTAACATTGGGTAGGTAAACAGCCCTGTGTTTACATCTTCTAATCTATCAGCTTTGTCTTTAAAACTATGTGCCAATGTTAAACGTTGATATGGAAAAAAGCAACTTAAATACCATGAAAGTTCTGTAACTTCAGGAATATCACTTTGGCGATAGAACACTGTTTTATTAATATCAAGTCCAAAAGCAAGCCACGTAGCAGCCACACTATGCGTATTTTTTCTAATTTCATCACCATTTTTGATCTGTGTAAGTGTGTGCATATCGGCTATAAACAGGAAAGATTCATTGTTAGGATCACTAGCCATTTCAATAGCTGGAATGATGGCTCCTAATAAATTCCCCAAGTGTGGTGTACCTGTACCTTGTATGCCTGTAAGTATTCTGGACATTTCATCAATTTTAAG
>JAGQYU010000019.1:9059-26222 GCA_020435885.1 Flavobacteriaceae bacterium | reverse complement strand
CACAAAAATACATATTTCATCAGGAAAATGTAAGAATCATTTAAATTACTATTTTTGGCTTGTATGAATCTCCTCAAAAACATTTTCAGGATATTTTGGAGAGCTTGGTTCTATGGCTGGGTATTTTTCTCAATTTTAGCTGCATTGCCTTTGCTTATTATTCTGATATCCAATGATAAATTCTACAAAACCTTTTTTAAAGTTGCTATTTTATGGGGGGAAACTATTCTTTTCGTAATGGGCTTTAAACCTGTGGTTACATCAGAAGAAGAAATTATTCCTGATAAAAGTTATATGTACATAGCAAATCACACCTCATTGGTTGATGTGATGTTAATGTTAGCCGTAATGAAAAACCCTGCCGTTTTTGTAGGTAAAAAAGAACTCATAAAACTACCTGTTTTTGGATATGTTTTTAGAAAAACGAGTATTTATGTTGATAGGAGCAATGAAAAAAGCAGACGAGAAGTATATGTAAGAGCGCAAGAAAAACTAAACAGAGGGTTGAGTATTGTTATCTTTCCCGAAGGATTGGTGCCTCATGAAGATGTAATTTTAAGTGAATTTAAAAATGGTGCTTTTCGTTTGGCAATAGAACATCAAATACCCATCATCCCTATGACCTTTTATGACGGTAAAAAACGATTTTCATGGACATTTTTTAGTGGCTGGCCCGGTAACATGAGAGTTAAAATCCATAAATTTTTACAAACAGATAGGTTAACTTTGGAGGATATGGAAAATTTAAAACAACAGGCATACAATATCATCTACAATGAATTGGTTAATGATATGAAGCATGAAAAATAAACACTTAACATATTACAATTCTACTGAAGAAAAATTAAATGTAATTACACATTTTATAGGCTTGCTTTTAAGCATTGCCGCTTTGGTACTTTTGATTGTCCATGCCAGTTATAATGGCAATGCTAGGCATATTGTAAGTTTTACTATTTTCGGAGCAAGTTTAATTTTATTGTATTCTGCATCAACTATTTACCATTATGTTCAAAAACCTGAACTCCGCAGAAAACTAAATATTTTAGACCATGCGTCCATTTATGTTTTAATAGCAGGCACGTACACGCCCTTTACGCTGGTAACGCTCAAAGGGGCTTTAGGTTGGACTATTTTCGGCATCACATGGGGTATTGCGTTGATTGGTATTTTCTTTAAACTTTTTTATACCGGACGTTTTGATAAAATATCTACTATTGCTTACGTTGCCATGGGCTGGATCATCATTTTTGCTATAAAACCTTTAATTGATACGCTCCCCATTAACGGATTGTATTGGCTTTTTGCAGGAGGTATTTTTTATACATTAGGAGCCGTTTTATATAGTATTAAAAAAGTGCCTTATAACCATGCTATTTTTCATGTTTTTGTGTTATTAGGTAGTTTTTCACATTTTATGGCTGTATATTTTTATGTGTTAAAGCATTAAACTGCTTCTTTTTGATGTAGTAATCTCGTTAATTTTATAGAAAGATCTAACAGTACTATTTTAGCGTTTGCATTCCTTTCTATGTGATAAATGGCATCGTTCAGCTCATTTTCTATCTCTAAAATATTGCCGCTATGCACAAAAGGTGCAAATTTAGAAAGATCAAAATTCTCCGTTTTAGGCTCAAAAAATACCAACTCCCCAGCATTATAGTTCATCAATAAGGCCTGCCTAAAAAACTGCGAACAATAACTTAAAAAACTTTTTTGAATTTCTCTTCCTGTAGAGGCTATGGCATCACTCCAACTCACTAATTCTTCAATAACTGCTGCATTGCCTTTTGCCTTGAATGCAGTTCGTATCCATGTTATAAACCATTGTTCAAATTGAAGTTCGTTAGAAGAATTATGCAAAATCTGAATGGTTCTGTTCCAGTTTCCATCAGCTTGATGTGCAATTTTTAGCGCTTCATTTTCTGTGATATTCTCTCTTTCCATCAAAGCATTGACGATATCATTTTCGCTAAGCGGAAATAATTTTACCTGCTGGCATCTTGAAGTAATGGTATTCAAAATTTGGTCTTCATCTTCTGTTATGAGCAATAAGATTGTTTTATCAGGAGGTTCCTCTATTAGCTTTAACAATTTATTGGAAGCTGCTGTATTCAACTTTTCAGCCATCCAAATAATCATCACTTTATAACCGCCTTCGTACGCTTTTAATGATAGTTTTTTTACAATAACTTCCGCTTCATCAACTCCAATTTGGCCTTGTTTGTTTTCAATTCCCAATACATTGTACCAATCCAACACATTGCCATAGGGGTTAGAAAGAATAAACCCACGCCACTCTTCCAAAAAATTATCACTAACCGGCTTGCTTTTAATTTTATCGGTTGTTGCTACCGGAAAAACAAAATGAAGATCTGGATGTGTGAGCTTACCAAACTTCAAGTTGCAAGCATGGTCTCCAGTAATATTCTCACCATCAGTATTACTACATAAAATATACTGGGCATACGCTATTGCTAAAGGTAAAGCTCCGGTACCTTTTGGCGCTACAAACAATTGCGCATGTGGAATCCTCTTATTCTCAACAGAATAAACAAGCTGTTTTTTTACGTTTAGTTGACCGATTACATCTTTAAAAAGCATGCAACAAATATAAGAATCTAAATTGCCTTTAACGGAAAACCTCATCACTAAAAAGTAAAGTTTTCTTAAAAATGAATCAGCTAATTTTACTTTTAGCAATAATGACTATCTTTACATCTTGATTTAAGAAGATATATGAACATACTGATCAAATCTAAAACTTTGATCTTAAATATAGAACACATACTATGAGCTGTAATAATTGCTCTACAGATACAAATACCCTTCCAAAAGGCTGCAATAACAACGGAAGTTGTGGTACAGGAAGCTGTGATAAATTGACAGTCTTTGATTGGCTCTCAAATATGGCCATGCCTTCCGGGCAACCTATGTTTGATATTGTGGAAGTACGTTTTAAGAACGGAAGAAAACATTTTTATAGAAACACTAAAAAAATACCTCTTTGTATTAGTGATGTTGTTGCCGTAGAGGCCTCTCCGGGGCATGATATTGGCACCGTAACCTTAACGGGAGAACTGGTTAAGATACAGATGAGAAGAAGAGAAGTTTCTGAAACTTCTGATGAGATAAAACAAATATACCGCAAGGCTTCGCAAAAAGATATTGATGTTTGGCAAGATGCCAGAAACCGTGAAGCGGAAGTTCAACAAAGATCAAGGTTGATTGTAAGTCGCTTAGGACTAGCAATGAAACTTTCTGATATAGAGTTTCAGGGAGATGGCAGCAAAGCTACTTTTTACTACACTGCTGATGATAGGGTAGATTTTAGGCAACTCATAAAAGAATTGGCATCGACATTCAAAATACGTGTAGAGATGAAACAAGTTGGCCTACGGCAAGAAGCAGCAAGATTAGGAGGTATAGGCTCTTGCGGCAGAGAGTTGTGCTGCTCTACATGGTTGACCGATTTCAGATCAGTTAATACTTCATCTGCAAGGTATCAACAACTTTCGTTGAATCCTCAAAAATTAGCGGGTCAGTGTGGTAAGCTGAAATGTTGCCTCAACTATGAGTTGGATTCTTACATGGATGCGTTGAAAGATTTCCCTAAAACAGAAATTGCGCTTAAGACGGAAAAAGGACTTGGTGTTTTCCAAAAAATGGACATCTTTAAAGGGTTATTGTGGTATGCTTACAAAGATGAACCTGTACATTGGTTTAAATTAACTAAAGATCAGGTAAATAATATCATATCGCTCAATAGCAAAAATAAACCCGTTCAGAGTTTAGAACTATTTGCCTCTGATGTCCCTGTGAATGAAGGAGATAACAATGATTTTACGGATGTTGTTGGCCAAGATAGTTTGAGCAGATTTGATAAGAAAAGATCAAAAAAACGAAGAAAAAATAGAAATAACAGAAATAAATCGCCTCGAAAAGATGCATAGGGTGCTTATCATTGTTTTAACATTGCTTTTAGTAGCATCGTGTACTACTAATTCGGTATATGACGTTTACAAACCTGTTGCCAATGGTAAATGGCACAAAGATTCTATCATTCAATTTACTTTTACTCCAGCTGATACCGTTTCGAAGAACAATTTATACATCAATCTAAGAAATAATAAAGAATACGCCTTTAACAATATCTTTTTGATTGTTGGGATACAATTCCCTAATAATTATCAGGTGGTTGATACGTTAGAATATGAAATGGCTGATGCCGAAGGTAAATTTTTAGGCAAAGGTTTAACAGACATTAAACAAAACAAATTAGAATATAAAACCAATGTAACATTTCCTGTGTCTGGAGATTACAGTGTTTCTGTTCAGCATGCCATGCGAAAAAGTGGTGAAATTGAAGGAATTGAAGAGCTTGATGGCATAACAGATATAGGTTTACAAATACAAAAAGTTGCTGCTAATGACTAAAAAGAAAACTGAAAATACCTCCTTTAAAAAATATACCAAGTGGCTTTGGATGGCTTTTGTTGGTGCGTTTGCGCTTTTATCATTACTTTTTTTATTAGCCTCTTTTGGTCTTTTTGGTGAACTTCCAACCTTTGAAGAACTTGAAAACCCAGAAAGCAATTTAGCTACTGAAGTCATTTCCATTGATAACAAAACATTAGGTAAATATTATCGTGAAAACAGAACACCTATAAAATTTAAAGATCTTCCTGATCACTTAATAAAAGCATTAGTAGCGACAGAAGACGAACGGTTTTACAGTCATTCCGGTATTGATTTTAAAGGAACTGCTAGGGCATTCATAAACCTTGGCAAAGATGGTGGGGCAAGTACTATTACACAGCAATTAGCAAAATTGTTATTCCACGGAGAAGGTTCTAAAAATCTTATTGAAAGGCTTTCACAAAAACTAAAAGAGTGGGTTATTGCTATTAGGCTAGAACGCCAATATACCAAAAACGAGATTATTACCATGTATTTGAACAAATACGACTTCTTAAATCAAGCTGTCGGTATTCGTTCGGCTGCACGCATTTATTTTGGTAAAGAACCTAAAGATTTAACTGTTCAGGAATCTGCTATGCTCATCGGCATGCTTAAAAATGCTTCTTTATATAATCCTTTACGATTTGAAGATAGAGTTAAGCAAAGAAGAAATGTAGTGCTTAAACAAATGAATAGAAATGATTTTATCTCTCTTCAACAAAAAGACTCCTTACAACAGTTAGATTTAGGGCTAAATGTAAATAAAGAGGGGCATAGTGATGGTACAGCTACTTATTTTAGAGAATATTTACGGGATTTTTTACAAAAGTGGATTAAAGATAATCCAAAACCCGATGGAACAGATTATAATATTTATAGAGACGGGTTGAAAGTATATGTAACGTTAGATTCTCGCATGCAACAATATGCCGAGGAAGCCATGCAAGAGCATATGGCTAACTTACAACGTGTTTTCTTCATGCAGCAAAAAAATAATAAGACGGCTCCCTTTTATGAGATTTCTCAAAAAGATGCTGATAGAATTATTGAACAAGCCATGAAACGTTCTAACCGTTGGATACGTATGAAAAAACAAGGGGCTTCTGAAAAAGAGATTCGCAACTCTTTTGAAACCAAAACAGACATGACAGTCTTTTCATGGAAAGGAGAGATTGACACTATTATGACTCCTCTTGATTCCATAAAATATTATAAATTTTTCTTACAGACTGGGCTTATGTCTGTTGAGCCACAAACCGGACATGTAAAAGCATGGGTAGGTGGTATTAATTACAAGCATTTTCAATATGATCACGTAAAGCAAGGTAAGCGCCAAGTAGGTTCTACCTTTAAGCCTTTCGTTTACGCTACTGCTATTAATCAGTTGCAATTATCTCCTTGTGAAGAATACAACAATACACAATATACTATTCCAAAAGGGAAATATGGTATGCCAGATGATTGGATGCCAAAAAATTCTGATGGAAAATACGGCGGTAAAAAAACATTGAAAAATGCACTGGCCAACTCAACTAATGTTATTACAGCACAACTGATTGATAAAACCACACCTCAAAACGTAGTAACACTCGCTAAAAGTTTAGGTATAACGGACACTATTCCTCCTGTACCTGCTATCGCTTTAGGTAGCGTGGATCTTTCTTTGTACGAAATGGTTGGGGCTTATAATACTTTTGCCAATAAAGGTATGTATGTAGAACCGATGATGATCCTTCGCATTGAAGATAAGAACGGTACAGTACTGGCAGATTTTACTCCTAAAACCAAAGAAGTATTAAGTGAAGAATCGGCCTATACTGTTATCAATTTATTGGAAGGTGTAACAGAAGCAGGCTCAGGTATTCGTTTGCGGACTTCTTGGGCAAAATATCCAGACGATGTCGTTACCGGATATCCTTACAAGTTTACAAATCCTATTGCTGGTAAAACCGGAACTACACAAAACCAATCAGATGGGTGGTTTATGGGCATAGTGCCAAACCTTACTACTGGTGTTTGGGTGGGTGCTGAAGATAGAGCTGCACATTTTGCTGATATTGGCAGAGGGCAAGGAGCTTCTATGGCACTACCTATTTGGGCTTTATATATGCAAAAATGTTATGCTAATAAGGAATTGGAAATCAGTGATAAAGCCTTTGAAAAACCTGATAACTTAACGATAGAACTGGATTGTAAGAAATTTAACGGAGAGGATTCTGAAAAAAAAACAGAAGACCCTACTAACGACCCTAATTTTTAAATAATCTAAATTCCGGAAATGAAAATTTCATGGGAGCCTGACAGCAATATTCTTCAACAAAGCAACATATACAAAATGATGCAAAAGCATCGTTTTAATACCTATCATGAATTTTGGCAATGGTCTGTTAATAATAAAGAGAGCTTTTGGCAAGAAACCGTTGCAAACCTTGACATACAGTTACAACAACCATTTTCAACAATTTTAGATATTTCCAAAGGTATTGAAAATCCACAATGGCTAAAAGATGCCAAGCTGAACATTGTTGACAGTTGTTTTCAGCGTAGTGATGATAAAATTGCTGTTGTTTATCAGGAAGAGGGTGGCAATTTAAAAAATGTTACACAGTTACAACTAGAAAAACTGGTAAACAAAATTGCAAATGGTTTACGATCCATAGGAGTTAATACTGGCGATACCATTGCTATTGATATGCCCATGACTCTGGAAGCTGTTGCCATTTATCTGGCGGCCATTAAAGCAGGTAACCCAGTGGCTACTATTGCCGATAGTTTTACGCCCAATGAAATCTCAGTGCGGTTAAAAATTACACAGCCGAAGGTTATTTTTACCCAAGATGTTTTGTTGCGAGCCGGTAAAAAACTGCCACTATACCAAAAAGTAAAAGAGGCTAATGCTCCAAAAGCAATTGTTATTAAAGCTTCTGAAGAAAATATTCCGTTAAGAGATAATGATATTTTTTGGAATGATTTTATCTCAGATAATGATACTTTTCAAAGCGTTGCTCAATCGCCAGATGATATAATAACTATCCTCTTCTCTTCCGGAACAACGGGAGAACCTAAAGCTATTCCGTGGACACATACTACCCCTATTAAAGGTGCTTCTGATGGATATTATCATCATAATATTCAACCAAATAATGTAGTTTGCTGGCCTACCAACTTAGGTTGGATGATGGGCCCATGGCTTATTTTTGCAGCACTTATCAATAAAGCAACTATTGCTTTATATTATGGTGCTCCGCTTAGTAAAGATTTTGGCGAATTTGTGCAGAATGCTAATGTTACCATGCTAGGCTTGGTTCCGAGCATTGTAAAAGCATGGATCAAAACCCAATGTATGGAAGGGTTAAATTGGAATGCTATTAAATGTTTTAGTTCAACCGGAGAAGCATCCAATCCTAAAGACATGGAATATTTAATGGGCTTGGCTAACAACAAACCTGTTATTGAATATTGTGGAGGTACTGAAATTGGCGGTGGTTATGTTACTAGCACCATAGTACAACCTAATATTGGTGGTACATTTTCCACACAAGCATTGGGTGGTGAATTTGTGCTATTAGATGATAATCATGAAAGTACAAAAAAAGGAGAAGTTTTTATAGTTCCGCCAGTTATGGGGCTATCAACAAAGCTGCTCAATAGAGACCATCATAATGTTTATTTTGAAGGAACTCCAGCTATTAATGGAAAAGTACTCCGCAGGCATGGAGATGAATTAGAACAGTTAGAAAACGATTATTACAAAGCGCATGGCCGTGTTGATGATGCCATGAACCTAGGCGGAATAAAAGTAAGCTCCGTTCAAATAGAAAGTGTTGTAAATCAGCTAAATTTTATTAAAGAATCTGCCGCTGTGGCTGTAAGCCCCAAAGATGGAGGCCCAAGTGAACTGGTTATCTATTATGTAGAAGATGATATTAAAATTGATGAAACTGACCGATTAAAAAATACCAATCAACATATCAAAACAAACTTAAATCCTCTATTTAAAGTTACTGAGCTCATTAAAATTGATGCTTTGCCCAGAACGGCTTCCAATAAAGTAATGCGAAGAACTCTAAGAGACCTGTACGAAAAAAACAATCAATAAATGAACATTATATCTTACAATGTAAACGGAATACGAGCTGCTATTAATAAAGGTTTTATTGATTGGCTAAAAGCCGCTAAACCGGATGTGCTATGCCTACAAGAAACCAAAGCCCACGAAGACCAACTGATGCTCCATTTATTTGAAGAAGCAGGCTACCCCTATCATTACTGGTTTTCTGCACAAAAAAAAGGATACAGCGGCGTGGCAGTATTATCAAAACATGAACCTAAGCATGTTGAATTTGGAACAGGAATTGAAACCATGGACTATGAAGGTAGAAACTTACGTGTAGATTTTAATGATATTTCTGTGATGAGTTTATACTTACCATCCGGAACTAACGATGATCGGTTAGACTTTAAATTAAATTACATGGCTGAATTTCAGGAATATGTAGATGATTTAAAACAACAAATCCCTAATCTGGTTATTTGTGGCGATTATAATATCTGTCATGAAGCTATTGATATTCACAATCCTATAGCTAATAAAAATACTTCCGGCTTTTTACCTGTAGAACGAGAGTGGATTGGCAAGTTTATTGATAGTGGTTTTATAGATACATTCCGGCATTTTAACAAAGATCCACACCAATACAGTTGGTGGAGCTACCGTGCCAATGCCAGAAACAATAACAAAGGTTGGCGTATAGATTACTGTATGGCCACTCAAAACTTGGAAAATAATTTAGAAAGAGCCTATATATTGCCGGAAGCAAAACATTCAGACCATTGCCCTATAGGCGTTGAGTTCAAATTTTAAAATATTCATTTTATGAAAAAAATAGCTTTAGTTGTACTTACCATTGCCTTAGTAACTTCTTGTGTACCTAAAAAAGTGTATACTGAATTGGAAGATAAGTACAATAAGTTGAGAGATAATAACTCTTCTCTATTTAATGAAAATCAAGACCTTATTGCTAAGAAAAATGAACTGGAAGAAAATATGCGAAATCTGCAAGGCGAAATTGATAAACTATCTTCCGAAAGGAGCAACTTGCAAGATGCTGTTACCAGTTTGGATGAACGCAAAAAGAAGCTGGAAGAAGAATTTGAAGACCTTTCTAAGATGAGTGCCGAGCAACTATCAGAAAAAGAAAAACAAAACAGAGAATTGTTACAGCAACTTAACGAAAAAGAGGCAAAGCTTGCTGAAGAAAGTGCCCGTTTAGAAAAATTGCAAGCAGAATTACAACAACGCTCGGAACGTATCAATCAGTTAGAGAATTTAATAAGTTCTAAAGAGGCAGCTATGCAACAATTAAAGGATGCTGTTTCTGCCGCTTTGAGCGGATTTGAAGGCAAGGGACTTACTGTAGAGCGCAAAAATGGCAAAGTATATGTTTCTATGGAAAATAAACTGTTGTTCGGCTCAGGTAGTTGGGCTGTAGGTAGTGAAGGGCAACGTGCTGTGGAAAATTTGGCCGGTGTTTTACGCCAAAACCCTGATATTGATGTGTTGATAGAAGGCCATACAGATGATGTTCCTTACAACAGTAAAGGAGATATTTTAGACAACTGGGATCTTTCAACCAAAAGGGCTACTGCCATCGTACGGATTTTAATTAACAACCGTGTTGATCCTAAACAGATTACTGCTGCTGGACGTAGTGAGTATATTCCTGTATCTACAAATAGTACCTCAACCGGAAAGGCTAAAAACAGACGTATTGAAGTAATTTTAGCCCCTAATTTAGATGCTATTAATGAGCTCCTAAATGAATAATTCGGATTTATAGAATATCTATATGATGAAAAATTTTTTAAGTTTAGTTGTAAATTCAATTATTTGGTCAATACCTTTAGTAATATTAGTGGTGTTGATTGAATTTTTTTTTGGAGAAAAAGGATTAATAGTTTTTATTGTGGTTATGATAATTTATTATTTGATAAAAGATTTAATACACAAAAGAAAGAACACAACTTTATAATAAAATTATTCGGTATAGATTATCTTAAAATAATCATTTAAGTAGTTTTATTAGCCAACTGCCCACAAGCAGCATCTATATCTTTACCTCTGCTTCGGCGTATGTTTACCACTATGTTATTGCTTTCCAATGCTTTTACGTACATTGCTATAGCTTCCGGTGATGCTTGTTGAAATTCGCCATCATCGATAGCATTGTATTCAATAAGATTTACTTTACAAGGAACCTTTTTACAGTAATCAACTAAAGCATTAGCATCTTTTTGTTGGTCATTTATGTCTTTCCAAACTACATATTCAAAAGTAATTCTCCTTTTAGTCTTCAAATACCAATATTGCAATGCATCTAACAATTCGTCAAGATTGCTCTTTTCGTTAATAGGCATCATTCGGGTACGCACCACATCAATGGCTGAATGCAACGATACTGCCAAGTTGAATTTTACCTCTTCATCAGCCATCCTTTTGATCATTTTTGGGATGCCGACTGTTGAAAGCGTTATGCGTTTAGCAGACATTCCCAGCCCCTCATCAGAAGTTATCATATCAATAGCCTTCAGTACATTATTGTAATTTAAAAGCGGCTCCCCCATCCCCATAAAAACAATGTTGGAAAGTTTATGATTGTGATATAATCTGCTTTGTTGATCAATAGCCACCACCTGGTCGTAAATTTCGTCAGGGTTTAAATTTCGCATACGCTTTAAGCGAGCCGTAGCACAAAAGTTACAATCTAAACTGCACCCCACCTGACTGGAAACACAAGCTGTTGTTCTGGTATCTGTAGGAATCAATACTGATTCTACTACCAAGTTATCATGGAGTTTGATAGCATTCTTAATAGTACCATCCATAGAACGTTGCATTTGATCAACTTTTATATGATTGATCACAAAGTTCTCTTCTAACATTGCCCTAGTTTCTTTTGAGATGTTGGTCATATCATCAAAAGAGTGTGCTGCTTTGCTCCAGAGCCATTCATACACCTGGTTGCCCCTAAAAGGTTTGTCTCCACTAGAAACAAAAAATGCTCTCAGTTCTTCTTTGGTTAATGCTCTAATATCTCTCTTCTCAATCATATAGGTACAAAAAACGCCCCAAATTTAGGGCGTTTAATTCTATTTTCTAAGGGTTTATTTACTTACCACAACTTTTTTAACAACACTGGCTCCTGATTCTCTACTTGTAATCCTAACAAAATACAAGCCGTTTTGTTTGTTACTTAAGTTTATAGTTTCATTATTTTTAAGCTCGGTTTTGTTAATTATTTTCTGTCCCAATACATTGTGAACCTCATACGTTAAATTGCCCATGGGGTTTAAAAATCTTATATTTAGAACCCCTGTATTGGTAGGATTAGGATATATTGAAATTCCCTTATCTAGATATTCTTCATTAATGGATAGTGTATCAACTATTTTCAAAACAGTAGCTTCAGAAGAGCCAAAATCTCCATTAGAGTTTATAATATATTCTCCTCCATCAGCCGTTAATGAATATGATCCATTCCCGTAATCACAACAAATACCATCACTTTCAGAGTCAAAAATTTCAAATGTATAGCATTGTCCTAAAGAAACATCAAATGAGGCTGTAAATGTAGTATTATCATCTGTATCTCCATTATAAGGTCCTCCGCTATATAAAACTGTACCAACACTATTTCTAAATTGCCATGTGGTTTCTTCAGAAAAATTATCAGTTGTAAGTGAAAGATGTACTTGCGACGTTAAAAACTCTTTAGTAACATTAAAGTCAAAGGAAGAAGTATTGTTGTCCGAGTTTTCATCAGTTCCATTATTAGGATTGGTACACGAAACATTAAAAGTATGAGCTCCGGGAGTAACAGTTACTGGAGTAAGTGTTAATACTTCTGTTTGGTATTGAGCTAAAGAGCCAGTCCAATTAATAGTAGTTGAAGTTCCACCATCTATATTCCAATTAATGGTTAAACTAGTCAATGTTTGTGTTCCTGCATTACTCACAACAATGGATGGAGTAGCCTCGTAAGTTCCACATTCTATTTCAGGTACAGAAGAGGAAATAGATGCGTCTACAGTATAAGTTTCCATTGCGGGATAGCTCCCCAATAAAGTTTGATTTGTTCCTAATGGGTCTAGCCAATCTCTAAGTCTTGTTGAGGCTGTAGTACCATTGTTCCACGAAATGGCAAATCTTCCATAAAGATCTATTTCATCATTATCATTTGTACCGACGCACTCAGCCAAACCTGCATATAACTGTCCTATTATATATCCATCCTGATTAAATAAAGGCGAGCCAGAAGAGCCTCCTTCTGTAACTCCAATTTCCCAACCGCCTCCAAGACCAGTACCACTTACTCCATCTATTAACCAATATAGACCATCACCATCAGTAGCTTTAGTGGCTCCTGTATCATCTCTAGAAACCTTCATAATATCTCCGGAAGGATGATGAATGCCAACTTCAAAGTCAGGATCAACATCTGTTCTATCCCAACCCGCATAAGTTATATCTGTCCATGTAGCAGGGATATCATTGTTGAGTTCTAACAACATAAAATCAGATGTAGCATTTCTTGCTCTTAAAGCTGAGCCACTCATTACAAAATTTGTAGGGTCATTTGTACTATTTGTTGTTGCAGCGCAAACCGGATTTGGGCTTATCCAGTTAAAACGCATGGAGAACAATGAAGGGTTTGCAGGGTTTTCAGTTGGTTCTCTCTCATAACAATGGTTTGCTGTTAAAAAATAAGGGGTTTGATCTTGAGCAGTATTATTTACCAATGCTCCAGAGCAAATATAGCCGTCGCCCATATTCAAAAATGCCACAGAGTGTTTTAAGTGATCTTTGTGGGCCTCGAAATCTGCTCCAATGGGACAATCCACATCATGATTACAATTACCAGACGAGTTAAGTGCCTTTTCAAAATCATCATAATATCCTTTTTGATAAACACCTTCTAACCTATACCCATGAATAACCGAAGAGATATGTAAATTACCTAGGCCTATGACTTTTTTAGGTTCATAATATTCAATCCACACCTTATCCCCTTTAACAAACCATGTTCCTAGTTTTTTCTCATCATTATTTTCTACATCAGTGTATGCCCCCAGCAAATCTGTTCTATCATCATTATACAAATAAATAGTAGAACCTTTTGGTAGATAAAAATCATTAAAAACAACACTTAAATGCACTGCGTCTTTAGAGTTTAACAATAACCTCCAAATTCTATCTCCATTCTCTAACTCAGTCCACACGCCAGAATTTGTTAGATCGTAACTAACCTCAATAGGCACTCCTATCCTAAAAGGTCTGGCTTTTTCTACATCATTATTTTTATCTTCTTCTCTAAGCTTTTTTATATCTATTTTAGAGAGAGTTATTTCTTCTATTGACGATTTTTTAAAAAGATTCCAACTATGAGGTTGCCCCTCATTTGTTACCTGAGCTTGTAGTTGGATAACATAAAATCCTATAATTAAAAGTAAAAGTTTTTTCATAAGCTTTAGAGCAATTACTTACTAAAATCTGTATATGGTAAAGGTATAAAAACTTTTTAATCAAAAAAGCCCTGCATTTCTGCAAGGCTTTTAAAGTTTTAAATAATTAACATTGCGTCTCCGTACGAGTAGAACTTGTATTTTTCTTTTACCGCTTCAGCATACGCTTTTTTAAGGAAATCATGTCCTGCAAAAGCTGATGTCATCATCATTAGTGTAGATTTAGGTGTATGAAAATTAGTAATCATACAATTTGCGATACTAAAATCGTATGGAGGGAATATAAATTTATTTGTCCATCCGCTAAACGGCTTTAAACGTTTATCAGCAGAAACTGAACTCTCCAATGACCTAATTACTGTTGTTCCAACAGCACATACTTTCTTTTTAGTATCCAGTGCATGGTTTACAGTCTTAACAGCCTTTTCAGGGATATTTATCTCTTCAGAATCCATTTTGTGCTTAGACAAATCTTCCACCTCTACCGGTTGAAAAGTACCTAACCCTACGTGTAGGGTAACTTCAGCCAAATCAATTCCTTTAATCTCCAATCTTTTAAGTAGATGTTTAGAAAAATGCAATCCGGCAGTTGGTGCAGCTACAGCGCCTTCATGTTTTGCATAAATTGTTTGATATCTTTCTTCATCAATTGGTTCTACCGGCCTTTTTATATATTTTGGAAGTGGTGTTTCGCCAAGGTCTTTTAGTTTTTTTCTGAAAGCTTCATAACTTCCGTCAAATAAAAAACGTAAGGTTCTTCCTCTTGAAGTTGTATTATCAATTACCTCAGCTACCAACTCATCATTATCTCCAAAGAAAAGCTTATTCCCTATTCTTATCTTCCTTGCCGGATCTACCAATACATCCCATAAACGGCTTTCAGCATTCAATTCTCTTAATAAAAAAACTTCTATTCTAGCACCTGTCTTTTCTTTATTACCGTACAATCTGGCAGGAAAAACTTTTGTATTGTTAAAGACCATCACATCACCTTCATCAAAATAATCGACAAGATCTTTAAATACTTTATGTTCAATAGTTTGTGTTTGTCTGTTCAGCACCATTAAACGAGCTTCATCTCTTACCTCAGACGGGTATTCTGCCAATAAATCTAGTGGAAGATCAAATTTAAAATGAGATAATTTCATGTGTTTTTGGGTTCTTGTTTTAAAAAAATGAGTGCAAATATACAATTTCAAAACTGCGAATGTCAAGTAATTATGTAATTATCTCATTTTAACAGGGAATAGAATTGTAACATTTGAGTGAATATGTATCTTTGCTCAAATTATTTTATGAGCACAAAAATAACTCCATATAAAGATTCTACTTTATCAAAAAAAGAGCAGATTTCTGAAATGTTTGATAATGTTTCTACCAATTATGATTTGTTAAACAGATTAATGACTTTTGGTATTGATATAAAATGGAGAAAAAAAGTTGTAAGAATTGTTAAAGAAACCAATCCTGAAACTATTTTAGACATTGCTACCGGTACAGGTGATTTCGCCATTATGTTGGCCGATATTAAACCTAAAAAAATAGTTGGGCTTGACCTCTCTAAAGGAATGCTTGAAATTGGTAAAAAGAAAGTTGCTGAAAAAAAATTAGACAACCTTATAGAAATGGTGTTGGGTGATTCTGAAAATTTACCTTTTGAAGATAATAGTTTTGATGCTATAACAGTTGGTTTTGGTGTTAGAAACTTTGAAAATTTGGATAAAGGTCTTCAGGAGATTCGTCGAGTTTTAAAACCTAATGGCATTTTTGTGGTGCTAGAAACATCACAACCTGAAAAATTTCCTGTAAAGCAAGTATTCAATTTTTATTCTAAATATATCATTCCAACAGTAGGTAAATTACTTTCAAAAGACAAAAGCGCTTACAATTATTTACCGGAATCGGCAGCTTTTTTTCCTTATGGTAAAAAGTTCAACAATATTTTGCAAAAAAATGGGTTTAATAGTACAACTAACAAACCATTGACTTTTGGTGTAGCCTCTATTTATACAGCAACAAAATAATAGTATGAAAATAAAATTTTTGTGTTTCGTTAGTTTTATACTACTCTCCACAAGTTCTCTATACTCGCAAAGAGACAGAGTGGAACATCTTCCAAATTTTGATAAACCTCAACTACATTTCGGATATTATTTAGGAATCAATAAAAAAGGCTTTAAAGTAGCTTATGACTTACCAGATTCTTACGTGGAAGTAGAAGAGTCACTAGGTTTTAATATTGGTGTGGTTGTGGACTATAAATTATTGGAAAATCTTAACTTAAGATTTGAACCAGGGCTATCAAGTAATACAAAAAAATTAACATTTTCTAATCCTGTAATACCTGATAATGAAAGTGATAGAGTACGTGATGTTTCCGGAACTTATATGAGGTTGCCTTTACTCTTAAAATATAGTAGTAAGAGGTTAGACAATATGAAAGCTTTTGTTATTGGTGGTGTTTCTTATGATTTTAATTTCTCTAGTAATCAAAACAATGTGAATGATAATTTTAACGGAGAATTTAGAATGAAAAAGAACAATTTTATGTACGAAGTTGGGGTTGGAGTGGATATTTATCTACCTTATTTTAAATTCTCACCTTCTCTTAGAGGCATTTTTGCCATTAATAATGAGTTGGTTTATGACGATGCTCCCAGTAGTCCATGGACACGCCCTATTGATTATTTTGGCACCAGAGGAGTTTTTCTAAATCTAACTTTTGAATAATTTTTAATTTCTTCTAAACTCATTTAAAAGTATTGCCGTAGCTGTAGCAACATTTAAACTGTCAATCACAGCATCTTTATTGTATTTTGGTATAGTAATAGTATGAGTAATTAATTTCTCAATCGTTTCTGATATTCCATTAGCCTCATTACCCATTACTAAAATAGCATTTTCTTCTTTAGACGCTGAATACACATTTTTACCATTCATTACTGCACCGTATATCGGCAATGTAGTTCTGTTGAGAAATTCTTCCAAATCTGTATAAAACACATTTACTCTGGCCAAAGAACCCATGGTAGCCTGTACTACTTTAACATTAAAACAATCAACCGTATTGGTAGAGCATACTATTTGTTTTACTCCAAACCAATCGCATAATCTAATGATGGTTCCTAAATTGCCAGGATCATTTATATCGTCTAGCGCAACAATAAGTCCTTTTTCATT